>NZ_PUGA01000024.1:0-53805 GCF_003236725.1 Pantoea sp. ARC270 | reverse complement strand
CCACTGCGTGACATGACCCTGGACAGCCGCCTTGCGGCTTCTGGCGATCTGTTTGTCGCTGTTTCAGGCCATCAGGTTGATGGACGCCGTTTTATCCCGCAGGCGATTGCGCAGGGCGTCGCTGCCGTTGTTGCGGAAGCCGAAGGCGAAGCCGCTGACGGTGAAATCCGTGAAATGCACGGCGTGCCGGTTATCTATCTGGCGCAGCTGCATCAGCGTCTTTCGGCATTAGCCGGACGCTTTTACCAGCAGCCAGGTGAAAAACAGAAGCTGATCGGCGTGACCGGCACCAACGGCAAAACCACCACCACGCAGTTACTGGCGCAGTGGGCCATGCTGCTGGGTGAAACCAGCGCGGTCATGGGCACGGTCGGCAACGGCCTGGTAGGCCAGCTGGCCGCCGCCGAAAATACTACCGGCTCTGCGGTAGACGTACAGCATCTGCTGCACGATCTGGCTGAAAAAGGGGCGACCCTGACCGCTATGGAAGTTTCTTCACACGGGCTGGTTCAGCATCGCGTCGCGGCGCTGCCGTTTGCCGCTGCGGTCTTCACTAATCTCAGCCGCGACCACCTCGACTATCACGGTGACATGGAGAGCTACGAGTCCGCCAAATGGCTGCTCTTCTCTGAGCATCAGGTTGGTCAGGCGATCCTCAACGCGGATGATGAAGTGGGGCGTCGCTGGCTCGCGCGCTTACCGGATGCGGTCGCGGTCACTATGGAGAATAACCTCCAGCCGGGTTGCCATGGCCGCTGGCTGAAAGCCGACGCGGTGGAGTATCACGACAACGGCGCCCATATCCGTTTCAGCTCCAGCTGGGGCAATGGCGACATTGCCAGCCCGCTGATGGGCGCATTCAATGTCAGCAATCTGATGCTGGCGCTGGCGACCCTGCTGGCGCTCGACTATCCGCTGGCGACGCTGATCGACGCCGCCCCCCGGTTACAGCCGGTCAACGGGCGTATGGAAGTGTTCAGTGCCGCAGGTAAACCCACGGTCGTGGTCGATTACGCTCACACGCCAGACGCGCTGGAAAAAGCGCTGGAAGCGGCACGCCTGCACTGCACAGGAAAACTGTGGTGCCTGTTTGGCTGCGGTGGCGATCGTGACAAAGGGAAACGCCCGTTAATGGGGGCGATTGCCGAGCAGTTTGCCGATGTGGTGGTGATTACCGATGACAACCCGCGCAGCGAAGATCCGCAGGCCATCGTCAACGATATTCTGACCGGTTTGCTGGACCCGGGCCGCGCCCGTGTGGTCTCCGGTCGTGCGCAGGCGGTGACTAACACTATTATGCAGGCGCAGCCTGACGACATCGTGCTGGTCGCGGGCAAGGGCCACGAAGATTATCAGATCATCGGTACACACCGGCTTGATTACTCCGACCGTGCAACGGTCGCGGCTCTGCTGGGAGGCACAGCATGATTCCGGTTTCATTACAGGCCCTGGCACAGATCACCGGCGGCACGCTTTACGGCAGCGACCTCACTCTGAACGAGGTCACCACAGATACCCGCAAGGTGACGGCTGGCAGCCTGTTTGTCGCGCTGGTGGGTGAGCGTTTTGATGCGCATGACTTTGTCGGCGATGCGATTGCGAATGGCGCACAGGCGCTGCTGGTCAGTCAGCATTTACCTGTCGCTGTACCGCAGGTAGTCGTTGAGGATACCCGTCTCGCCTTTGGCAGACTGGGGGCCTGGGTTCGCCAGCAGTCGAGCGCCCGCGTCGTGGCGCTGACCGGCTCTTCCGGGAAAACCTCGGTGAAAGAGATGACCGCGGCGATTCTGCGTCAGTGCGGTGAAACGCTCTATACCGCCGGTAATCTCAATAACGACTATGGCGTCCCGATGACGCTGCTGCGCCTGACACCTGAACATCAGTATGCGGTGATCGAGCTGGGCGCGAACCATCAGGGCGAGATCGCCTATACCACCGATCTGGTTCGGCCGGAGAGTGCGCTGGTTAACAACCTGGCGGCAGCACATCTGGAAGGCTTTGGTTCACTGGCGGGCGTTGCCAAAGCCAAAGGCGAAATTTTTCAGGGCTTACCGCCGCACGGCATTGCGATTCTGAATGCCGAGAGCAATGACTGGCCAAAGTGGCAGGCGAATCTGCAGGATAAAACCGTGTGGCGCTTCGCACCGCAGGCGGCAGGGTGCGACTTCTCCGCCCGCGATATCCGCATTGCTCAGGACGGCACCCATTTTGTCATGGTGACTCCGCGTGGCGAAGTGGAGATCGTTCTGCCGCTGCCGGGTCGCCATAACATCGCTAATGCCCTGGCCGCTGCGGCCCTGGCCCTGTCAGTGGACGCGCCGCTGAGCGCCGTTCAGCAGGGGCTGAAAAGTCTGCAGTCGGTGCCTGGCCGTCTGTTCCCGGTGCGCCTTTCTGCGCAGCAGCTGCTGCTGGATGACAGTTACAACGCTAACGTCGGTTCAATGACCGCAGCGGTTCAGGTGCTGTCCGAGATGCCGGGCTATCGGGTGCTGGTGGCGGGGGATATGGCCGAGCTGGGCGACGAGACCGAACAGTGTCACCGCGAAGTCGGCGAGGCAGCACGTGACGCAGGCATTGATCGCGTGCTGACGACCGGCAGATTCAGCCATTTCATCAGCGAAAGCAGCAAAGCTGGCGAACATTTCAGCGATAAGACGGCGCTGACTGAACGTTTACGCCAGCTGTTGTCCGAACACTCAGAAATTACTGTCTTGATAAAAGGTTCGCGTAGTGCCGCCATGGAGCAGGTAGTACAGAGCTTACAGGAGAAAGGAACATGTTAGTTTGGCTGGCCGAGCATCTGGTCGCTTTATATTCCGGTTTTAACGTCTTTTCCTATCTGACGTTTCGCGCCATTGTCAGCCTGCTGACCGCGTTATTTATCTCGCTCTGGATGGGACCGCGCCTGATCGCCTGGCTGCAGAAGTTACAGATCGGTCAGGTTGTCCGCAATGACGGCCCGGAGTCTCACTTCAGCAAGCGCGGCACGCCGACCATGGGCGGCATCATGATCCTGACCTCCATCACCATTTCGGTGCTGATGTGGGCCTATCCGTCGAATCCGTATGTCTGGTGTGTGCTGGTGGTGTTAATCGGCTTTGGCATCATCGGCTTTGTCGACGACTACCGCAAAGTCGTACGTAAAGACACCAAGGGACTCATCGCCCGCTGGAAATATTTCTGGATGTCGGTGATTTCGCTGGGCGTGGCGTTCGCGCTGTATGCGGCAGGCAAAGATACGCCGGCGACCCAGCTGGTGGTGCCATTTTTCAAAGACATCATGCCGCAGCTCGGCCTCTTTTATGTGCTGCTGGCCTACTTTGTGATTGTCGGAACGGGTAATGCGGTCAACCTGACCGATGGCCTGGATGGTCTGGCTATTATGCCGACCGTCTTTGTGGCGGCCGGCTTCGCGCTGGTTGCCTGGGCAACGGGTAACGTGAAATTCGCAGAATATCTGCACATCCCTTACCTGCGTCATGCCGGTGAACTGGTGATTGTCTGCACCGCTATCGTCGGGGCAGGGCTGGGCTTTCTGTGGTTCAACACCTACCCTGCACAGGTCTTTATGGGGGACGTGGGCTCGCTGGCACTGGGCGGCGCGCTGGGAACCATCGCGGTGTTACTGCGTCAGGAATTTTTACTGGTGATCATGGGCGGCGTGTTTGTGGTTGAAACGCTGTCGGTGATCCTGCAGGTGGGATCGTTCAAGCTGCGCGGTCAGCGTATTTTCCGCATGGCGCCGATCCATCACCACTATGAACTGAAAGGCTGGCCGGAACCGCGCGTGATTGTGCGCTTCTGGATTATTTCGCTAATGCTGGTGCTGATTGGCCTGGCCACGCTGAAGGTGCGTTAATCATGGCTGACTATCGGGGTAGAAAAGTCGTCATCATCGGGCTGGGCCTGACCGGGCTCTCCTGTGTTGATTTCTTTCTGGCGCAGGGCGTAACGCCTCGCGTGATGGATACCCGTGTCTCGCCGCCGGGGCTGGATAAATTGCCCGGGCAGGTTGAACGCCATCTGGGCGGTCTTTACGGCGACTGGCTGCTGACCTCCGATCTGATTGTTGCCAGTCCGGGTATCGCGCTGGCGCATCCGCTTCTCAGCGAAGCAGCAGATGCCGGTATCGAAATCGTCGGCGACATCGAGCTGTTTTGCCGCGAGGCGCAGGCGCCTGTCGTGGCGATTACCGGTTCCAACGGCAAAAGCACGGTGACGACGCTGGTGGGCGAGATGGCCAAAGCCGCAGGCTGGCAGGTGGGCGTAGGCGGCAACATCGGTCTGCCCGCACTGAGCCTGCTGCAGTCTCCGGCGCAGCTCTACGTGCTGGAGCTCTCCAGTTTTCAGCTTGAGACTACGCACAGCCTGAAAGCCGCGGCGGCAACCGTGCTGAACGTCAGCGAAGATCATATGGATCGCTATCCGCTGGGGATGCAGCAGTATCGTGCCGCCAAACTGCGGGTTTACGAGAACGCGCAGACCTGCATCGTTAACGCCGATGACGCCCTGACGATGCCGGTTCGCGGCGCGGACACCCGTTGTGTCAGCTTTGGCATCGATTTCGGTGACTATCATCTTAACAAGCAGCAGGGCAGTATCTGGCTGCGGGTGAAGGGTGAGAAGGTGCTGAACACCGCTGAAATGAAAATGACCGGCCAGCACAACTACACCAATGCACTGGCGGCGCTGGCCCTGGCTGATGCAGTAGGGTTGCCACGCGCCTCCAGCCTGGCCGCTTTAACGCATTTTAACGGTCTGGCACATCGCTTCCAGCTGGTGCATGAGCATCAGGGCGTGCGCTGGATTAACGACTCTAAAGCCACCAATGTTGGCAGCACCGAAGCGGCACTGAATGGTCTGCAGGTGAACGGCACGTTATGGCTGCTGATGGGCGGGGATGGCAAATCAGCCGACTTTACGCCGCTGGTCCCCTGGCTGCAGGGTGACAATGTGCGCCTCTACTGTTTTGGCCGCGATGGCGATGCGCTGGCGGCGCTGCGTCCTGAGATCGCCGTACGCACGGAGACGATGCGTCAGGCAATGGAGCAGATCGCGCCTCAGGTTAAATCCGGCGATATGGTTCTGCTGTCGCCCGCCTGTGCCAGCCTTGACCAGTTCCGTAACTTTGAGCAGCGCGGCGATCAGTTCGCGCAGCTGGCGAAGGAGCTGAGCTGATGCGTATTCCTGGCGCCGGACTGGCTCACTATTTCTCAGGACGCCTGAAAGATTGGGTCATGGGAGCGCGTGAAAGTGATGACACTTCACTGGTGCTCTATGACCGCACGCTGTTATGGCTGACGCTCGGTCTGGCTGTGATTGGTTTTGTGATGGTGACTTCGGCCTCTATGCCGGTCGGTCAGCGTCTGAATGACGATCTCTTTTACTTTGCCAAGCGTGACGCCTTCTACATTGCGCTGGCGCTGGGCATGGCGCTGGTCACGCTGCGGGTGCCGATGGATTTCTGGCAGCGCTACAGCAACGTGATGCTGATGGTCACGATCGTCATGCTGCTGATTGTTCTGGTGGTCGGCAGCTCGGTTAACGGTGCATCGCGCTGGATTGCGCTGGGTCCGCTGCGTATCCAGCCTGCGGAGCTGTCGAAGCTCTCCCTGTTCTGCTATCTCGCCAGTTACCTGGTGCGCAAAGTGGAAGAGGTGCGTAATAACTTCTGGGGCTTCTGCAAACCGATGGGCGTCATGGTCGTGCTGGCGGTGTTACTGCTGGCGCAGCCCGACCTGGGAACGGTGGTGGTACTGTTTGTTACGACGCTGGCGATGCTCTTCCTGGCGGGGGCCAAGCTGTGGCAGTTCATGGCGATCATCGGCTCCGGTATCTTTGCGGTGATCCTCCTTATCATTGCAGAACCCTACCGTATGCGCCGTGTGACGTCGTTCTGGAATCCCTGGGAAGATCCCTTTGGGAGTGGCTACCAGCTGACCCAGTCGCTGATGGCCTTTGGCCGCGGTGAGTTCTGGGGACAGGGACTCGGTAACTCCGTGCAAAAGCTGGAATATCTGCCGGAAGCGCACACCGACTTTATTTTCGCCATCATAGGGGAAGAACTCGGTTACATCGGTGTGGTATTGGCACTTTTAATGGTATTCTTCGTCGCTTTTCGTGCGATGTCGATTGGCCGACGCGCGCTGGAGCTGGATCAGCGTTTTTCCGGCTTCTTAGCCTGTTCAATTGGCGTCTGGTTCAGCTTCCAGGCGCTGGTTAACGTCGGGGCTGCAGCCGGTATGTTACCGACTAAAGGCCTGACCTTGCCGCTGATCAGTTACGGTGGTTCGAGTCTGATCATTATGTCGACCGCCATCGTCTTTTTATTACGCATAGATTATGAAACGCGCCTGGCGAAAGCGCAGGCGTTTACCCGAGGTGGTCGATGAGCGGTAAGCGATTGATGGTGATGGCAGGCGGAACCGGCGGACATGTTTTTCCCGGTCTGGCTGTCGCCCATCATCTGATGGAACAGGGCTGGCAGGTTCGCTGGTTAGGCACCGCCGACCGCATGGAGGCCGATCTGGTGCCGAAGCACGGCATTGAAATCGACTTTATCCGCATCAGCGGACTGCGCGGTAAAGGCCTGAAAGCGCTGCTGCTGGCGCCCATGCGCATCTTCAATGCCTGGCGTCAGGCGCGCCGCATTATGAAAGCCTGGCAGCCCGATGTTGTGCTGGGCATGGGCGGCTACGTTTCCGGTCCCGGTGGCCTGGCCGCCTGGAGTTGCGGCATTCCGGTGGTACTGCATGAGCAGAACGGGATTGCCGGACTGACCAACAAATGGCTGGCGAAAATCGCCACCAAAGTGCTGCAGGCGTTTCCGGGGGCTTTTCCTGCTGCCGATGTGGTGGGCAATCCGGTGCGTACGGATGTGCTGGCGCTGCCTCTGCCGGCACAACGGCTGGCCGACCGGACGGGCCCGATCCGGGTGCTGGTGATTGGCGGAAGCCAGGGTGCGCGGATACTGAACCAGACGCTGCCGCAGATTGCGGCGCTGGTGGGTGATGAGATCACCCTGTGGCATCAGACCGGTAAAGGGGCGCTGCCCGAAACGGAGAAAGCCTATCAGCAGGCGGGTCAGACGCAGCACAGGGTCACCGAGTTTATCGATGATATGGCGGCGGCCTATGCCTGGGCCGATGTGGTGGTCTGCCGCTCCGGAGCGTTAACCGTGAGTGAAGTCGCTGCCGCTGGTTTACCGGCGATTTTCGTGCCGTTTCAGCACAAGGATCGCCAGCAGTACTGGAACGCGCTGCCGCTGGAAAAAGCGGGCGCTGCCAGAATTTTTGAGCAGCCGCAGTTTACTGCGGAGGCCGTAGCGGATCTGCTACGCCACTGGGATCGCGCAACCCTGTTGACGATGGCTGAGCAGGCCCGTCAGGTGGCGATCCCCGATGCGACCGATCGGGTCGCACAGGAAGTGGCTCGCGCCGCAAAGTAATCATTCCGGTCAGCGTGTCTGACCTGTACCCGGGCCGGGTACAAATTGAAAGAGCAGGTAATTGAGAGCGATGAATACACAACAATTGGCAAAACTGCGTTCTATCGTGCCCGAGATGCGTCGCGTCCGGCACATCCACTTTGTCGGCATCGGTGGTGCTGGCATGGGCGGTATTGCCGAGGTGTTAGCAAATGAAGGCTACCATATCAGCGGTTCAGATCTGGCCCCTAACCCGGTGACGCAGAACCTGATAGCGCTGGGTGCGACCATCTATTTTAACCATCGCCCTGAAAACGTGAACGATGCCAGCGTGGTGGTGGTTTCCAGCGCGGTCTCGCAGGACAACCCTGAACTGGTGGCGGCGCGTGAACAGCGCATTCCAGTTATTCGTCGCGCGGAGATGCTGGCGGAGCTGATGCGATTCCGTCACGGCATCGCCGTTGCGGGCACTCATGGCAAAACCACCACCACGGCGATGGTCTCAAGCATTTATGCGGAAGCCGGGCTGGATCCGACCTTTGTGAACGGCGGACTGGTCAAAGCAGCAGGCACCCATGCCCGTCTGGGCAACAGCCGCTATCTGATTGCCGAAGCGGATGAGAGTGACGCGTCGTTCCTGCATCTGCAGCCGATGGTGGCGATTGTGACCAACATCGAAGCGGACCACATGGACACCTATCAGGGCGATTTTGAGAACCTGAAGCAGACCTTTATTAACTTCCTGCACAACCTGCCGTTTTATGGTCGCGCAGTGATGTGCGTGGATGATGCGGTGATCCGCGATCTGATCCCACGTGTAGGACGGCACATTACCACCTACGGTTTCAGTGATGACGCTGACCTGCGCATTGAGAATTATGAGCAGAGTGGTGCGCAGGGACATTTCACCCTGATTCGTCAGGATAAAGCGCCGCTGCAGATTACGCTGAACGCACCGGGCCGCCACAACGCGCTGAATGCGGCCGCCGCGGTTGCCGTCGCGAGTGAAGAGGGCATTGAAGACAACGCCATTCTGGCCGCGCTGGAGAGCTTCCAGGGCACGGGCCGTCGCTTTGATCTGCTGGGTGAGTTCCCGACCGAACCGGTAAACGGGCAGCCGGGCAGCGCAATGCTGGTGGATGACTATGGTCATCACCCGACTGAAGTTGAGGCGACGATCAAAGCGGCACGTGCAGGCTGGCCGGACAAAAAACTGGTCATGGTATTTCAGCCGCACCGTTTCAGCCGAACCCGCGATCTCTTCGATGATTTCGCCAACGTGCTGTCACATGTCGATGTCCTGCTGATGCTGGATGTCTACTCTGCCGGTGAGACGGCCATTCCGGGCGCAGACAGCCGTTCGCTCTGCCGTGCGATTCGCAATCGGGGCAAAGTGGATCCGATTCTGGTGCCGGAACATGACGCGCTGCCGGAGATGCTGGCACCGCTGCTGTCAGGCAACGATCTGATTCTGGTGCAGGGAGCCGGTAACGTCGGCAAGGTTGCCCGCAAGCTGGCTGACGCGAAGCTCCAGCCGGAGCAGAAAGCGGAGGATCGTCATGGCGGATAAAGTTGCCGTATTAATGGGCGGTACCTCGGCAGAGCGTGAGGTGTCGCTTAACTCGGGTCAGGCTGTGTTAGCCGGATTACGGGAAATGGGCATTGATGCACATGGCATCGATACCCGTGATGTTTCGGTTCTCACGCTGAAAGAGCAGGGCTTTACCAAAGCCTTTATTGCTCTGCATGGCCGGGGTGGCGAAGATGGCTCGCTGCAGGCGGTGCTGGAGTTTCTGCAACTGCCCTACACGGGCAGCGGCGTGATGGCCTCAGCCGTCACCATGGACAAGCTGCGCACCAAACTGCTGTGGCAGGGGCGCGGCTTACCTTCAGGGCGCTTTGTCTGGCTGACGCGTCAGCAGTTTGATGCCGGGCTGGATGCAGAGAGCGACGCGGCGATTGCGGCGCTTGGCCTGCCACTGTTTGTTAAGCCAGCCTGTGAAGGCTCCAGCGTGGGCATCAGCCGGGTCAACGATCTGAGCGCGCTGCCTGCTGCACTGGGACTGGCGTTTAAGCACGACAATGACGTGCTGGTCGAGGCGTTTCTCAGCGGCGCGGAGTATACCGTCGCGATTGTGGGCGATCGTATTCTGCCTGCCATTGAAATTAAGAGCGCCAGCGAGTTCTATGACTATGAAGCTAAATACATTTCTGACGATACTCAGTATCTCTGTCCGGCCGATTTAAGTGCCGAACGGGAAGCAGAATTGCAGCAGCTGGTGCTGGCAGCCTGGCGTGCGCTGGGATGCCGTGGCTGGGGACGGGTTGATGTGATGACCGACGGAGAGGGGAACTTTCAGCTGCTGGAAGCCAACACCTCACCGGGCATGACCAGCCACAGTCTGGTTCCGATGGCGGCGAAACAGGCGGGTATGCGTTTTCCGCAGCTGGTTGCCCATATTCTGGAGCTGGCCGACTGATATGTCACAGGCGGCGATGAGAGTTCGAAACCGTGAACCGCAGGAGCGTACTCGCACCGGGCGCAGTAACGGAGCCCGACTGTTCGGTATTGTTTTCCTGCTGATTGTCATCGGGATTATGATTTCCGGCGGGCTGGTGGTGCTGAAGTGGATGAATGATGCGTCCCGGTTGCCGTTATCCAGACTGGTGGTAACGGGGCAGACGCACTACACCACGCACGATGATATCCGCCAGGCGATCCTGTCGCTTGGCCCACCGGGCACCTTTATGTCGCAGAATGTCGACATCCTGCAGCAGCAGATCGAGCGGCTGCCGTGGATCAAGCAGGTCAGCGTGCGTAAACAGTGGCCGGACGAGCTGAAGATTCATCTGGTGGAGTACACGCCAGTGGCACGCTGGAACGATGTGCATATGGTGGATGCTGATGGGGTTTCCTTCAGTGTGCCTGCCAGCCACATTGGTAAAGAGACGTTGCCAATGCTGTATGGACCTGAAGGGAGTGAGAAAGAGGTCCTGGCGGGCTATCACAGCATGGATGATGTGCTGAAAGCCCGGAAGTTTACTCTGAAGGTGGCGTCGATGACGGCCCGGCGTTCATGGCAGCTGGTCACCAGCGATGATGTTCGTATTGAGCTGGGCCGCAGCGACACCATGAAACGACTGAATCGCTTTATTGAGCTCTACCCGGTGCTGGAACAGCAAGGTCAGAACGAGAGCAAACGTATCAGCTACGTGGATTTGCGATACGACTCGGGCGCTTCTGTTGGCTGGACACCGGTTGTGATGGAGCCACAGGACAGTAATCAGCAACAGAACCAGGCACAGGCTAAACAACAATGATCAAGGCAACGGACAGAAAACTGGTAGTTGGACTCGAAATCGGCACTGCGAAGGTCGCCGCCCTGGTTGGGGAAATTCTGCCCGATGGTATGGTCAATATTATTGGGGTGGGCAGCTGTCCCTCCCGCGGTATGGATAAAGGTGGCGTAAACGACCTTGAGTCGGTGGTGAAATGCGTTCAGCGTGCCATCGACCAGGCTGAGCTGATGGCAGATTGCCAGATCTCCTCTGTCTACCTTGCTTTATCGGGCAAACATATCAGTTGTCAGAACGAAATCGGGATGGTTCCGATTTCGGAAGAGGAAGTGACTCAGGATGATGTGGAGAACGTCGTGCATACCGCCAAATCGGTGCGTGTGCGTGATGAGCATCGCATCCTGCACGTGATTCCTCAGGAATATGCCATCGACTATCAGGAAGGGATTAAGAACCCGGTCGGACTTTCCGGCGTGCGTATGCAGGCGAAAGTGCACCTGATCACCTGTCACAACGACATGGCAAAGAACATCGTGAAAGCCGTTGAGCGGTGCGGGCTGAAAGTCGATCAGCTGATTTTTGCCGGTCTCGCCTCCAGTTTTGCCGTTTTAACGGAAGACGAACGTGAGCTGGGCGTGTGTGTTGTCGACATTGGTGGCGGTACAATGGACATTGCCGTATATACCGGCGGCGCTTTACGGCACACTAAGGTTATTCCGTATGCGGGCAACGTCGTCACCAGCGATATCGCCTATGCGTTTGGCACACCGCCAACCGATGCGGAGGCGATTAAAGTGCGCCATGGCTGTGCGCTGGGATCGATTGTCGGCAAAGATGAGAACGTTGAAGTGCCAAGCGTGGGTGGACGTCCACCGCGCAGCCTGCAGCGTCAGACGCTGGCAGAGGTGATTGAGCCGCGTTATACCGAACTTTTGAATCTGGTCAACGACGAGATTCTGCAGTTACAGGAACAACTGCGTCAGCAGGGCGTGAAGCACCACTTAGCCGCAGGCATTGTCCTGACCGGTGGCGCCGCGCAAATTGAAGGACTGGCGGCCTGTGCGCAACGCGTATTCCATACGCAGGTGCGTATCGGACAGCCGCTGAATATTACTGGCCTGACTGATTATGCGCAGGAATCGTACTACTCCACCGCGGTGGGACTGCTGCACTATGGCAAAGAGTCGCACATGAACGGTGATGCAGAGACCGAAAAGCGTGTCTCAGTAGGTAACTGGTTCAAGCGTTTTAACAGTTGGTTAAAAAAAGAGTTTTAATTTTTGTGAAAGGAGATCATGCTGTTTTCTTTAGTGATCTCCAGGCGACAGGCACATAACGGAGAGAAATCATGTTTGAACCTATGGAATTAACCAACGACGCGGTGATTAAAGTCATCGGCGTCGGTGGCGGCGGCGGTAACGCCGTAGAGCACATGGTACGCGAGCGTATCGAAGGTGTGGAATTCTTTGCTGTGAATACCGACGCTCAGGCGCTGCGTAAAACAGCGGTCGGCCAGACGATCCAGATCGGTAACAACATTACCAAAGGTCTGGGTGCGGGTGCGAACCCGGAAGTGGGCCGTAACTCTGCAGAAGAAGATCGCGAAGCACTGCGTTCTGCGCTGGAAGGGGCAGACATGGTGTTCATCGCAGCCGGCATGGGCGGCGGTACCGGTACCGGTGCAGCGCCTGTCGTGGCTGAAGTGGCAAAGGATTTAGGCATCCTGACGGTGGCCGTGGTCACCAAGCCGTTCAACTTCGAAGGCAAAAAACGCATGGCGTTTGCCGAGCAGGGGATCGCTGAACTCTCTAAGCATGTCGATTCACTGATCACCATTCCTAACGACAAGCTGCTGAAAGTGCTGGGTCGCGGAATCTCCCTGCTGGATGCGTTTGGCGCAGCCAACGACGTGCTGAAAGGTGCAGTCCAGGGTATTGCCGAGCTGATCACCCGTCCGGGCCTGATGAACGTCGACTTTGCTGACGTGCGTACCGTCATGTCTGAAATGGGTTATGCGATGATGGGTTCAGGCGTTGCGTGCGGTGAAGATCGTGCGGAAGAAGCGGCTGAAATGGCAATCTCCAGCCCACTGCTGGAAGATATCGACCTGTCTGGTGCACGTGGCGTGCTGGTCAACATTACGGCAGGCTTCGATCTGCGTCTGGATGAGTTCGAAACCGTGGGTAACACCATCCGCGCCTTCGCTTCTGACAACGCAACCGTGGTTATCGGCACCTCGCTGGATCCGGAAATGAACGACGAACTGCGCGTCACCGTGGTGGCAACCGGTATCGGCATGGACAAGCGTCCGGAAATTACGCTGGTCACTAACAAGCCAGCCAGCCAGCCTGTGATGGATCATCGCTATCAGCAGCACGGTATGTCACCGCTGCCGCAGGAGCAGAAACCCGCTGCTAAAGTGGTTAACGACCAGGCTGCGCAGTCGAACAAAGAGCCCGACTATCTTGATATTCCGGCCTTTTTACGCAAGCAGGCCGATTAGGATTAACCCTATAATTGGGGTTCTCCGCTCTTTGTGCTAAAGTGTCTGCCCGCTGGTAAAGTATACTGGCGGTCGGAAAGGTAATATTGCGAGATAATGCGATGATCAAACAAAGGACATTAAAACGTATTGTTCAGGCGACGGGTGTCGGTTTGCATACCGGCAAAAAAGTCACCCTGACATTACGCCCTGCGTCGGCTAACACCGGGGTCATCTATCGTCGCACCGACTTGAATCCACCGGTAGATTTTCCGGCTGATGCAAAATACGTGCGCGACACCATGCTGAGTACCTGCCTGGTGAATGATGACGGCGTGCGTATTTCAACGGTCGAACACCTCAATGCCGCCCTGGCCGGTCTGGGTATCGATAACATTATTGTTGAAGTCGATGCTCCGGAAATCCCGATCATGGATGGCAGCGCAGCACCGTTTATCTATCTGCTAATGGATGCGGGTATCGAGCAGCTCAACAGCGCGAAGAAATTCGTGCGTGTTAAGCAGACCGTGCGTGTGGAAGAGGGTGATAAATGGGCCGAGATCAAACCGTACAACGGTTTCTCGCTTGATTTCACCATCGACTTCAAACACCCGGCTATCGATTCCAGCTCACAGCGTTATGCGATGAACTTCTCTGCTGATGCCTTTGTTCGTCAGATCAGCCGGGCGCGTACATTTGGCTTTATGCGTGAAATCGAATATCTGCAGTCTAAAGGCCTGTGCCTGGGCGGTAGCTTAGATTGTGCGATAGGTCTGGATGATTTCCGCGTACTGAATGAAGAAGGCCTGCGTTTTGAAGACGAGTTTGTCCGTCACAAAATGCTGGACGCTATCGGCGACCTGTTTATGTGTGGTCACAACATCATTGGTGCATTTACTGCATTCAAATCAGGCCACGCACTGAATAACAAGCTGCTGCAAGCGGTTCTGGCTAAGCAGGAAGCCTGGGAATGGGCAACCTTCGAAGACGAAGCTGAACTGCCGCTGGCATTCAAAGCACCGAATCTGGTTCTGGCTTAATTACCCCGGAACGCGAAACGGCTGGTTATGCTGACACCCTCTCCGGTCAGCGGCGCCAGCCGTTTTTTATTGCCCCCATCTTCTCCATCGCAATAGTGTGACCTCTCTCGTAACACCTTGTCTGTTCTGCTGAATTGCTGAACAATCGCTCGCCTTTTCTCACACCGCCACTTTAATCTCAGGTGTGGATGCCCCACATTAATGATACTATCTGTGGCGCTTTTACAGGCCGAAATCCGTTGCAGCACGCGGCGGTTGAACGAAAACAAAGGCGCAGGAGCATGCGCAATGGAAAGGGTGTGATCGGGATTCTTCAGCGCTGGCGACAATTGGGTAGACGCTATTTCTGGCCCCATCTCCTGTTAGGGATGGTCGCGGCCAGCTTTGGCCTGCCAGCCTGTGCGCAAAACTCCGAACTCAGCACCTCTTCAGAATCTCCGGCCAGCAGCCTTTTTCTGGGCAGTGCCGCACGTTTTGACCACCTGATACGGCTTCAGGAAGCGTCCCGCCGTCCCAGCTTCAGCGTGGATTACTGGCATCAGCACGCCATCCGTACGGTTATCCGTCATCTTTCGTTCACGCTGGCGCCACAGGCCCAGGCGGAGCCACAGATTTTACCGCTGGCGGCACAAAAGCTGGCGCTGATTGATTCACTGCATAACTTACTGACGTCCCATTCTGCGCGGCATACCGCCCCGCAGCTGATGACGGCACCCCCGCTTTTCACCGCCGTAACCCGCTCATGGGTTGAGTGGCATGCCAGCGTGCATGGCATTCGCGCCGGACCTGCCCGATTGTTCTGCTAATATTTTTGGTTTTATTCACTCTGTTAAGATTTCGCAGTCCGGCAAGCGCCGGCTGAATTGAGAAACTATTGATTATGTTAAGCAAAATATTGACCAAGGTTTTTGGCAGCAGCAACGATCGTACGCTGCGCCGCATGCGCAAAGTGGTAGATGTCATCAACAAGATGGAGCCTGATTTCGAGAAGCTCTCTGATGATGAACTGAAAGCCAAAACGGACGAGTTCCGCGAGCGCCTGAAAAAAGGCGAATCGCTGGAGAGCCTGATTCCTGAAGCCTTTGCGACAGTGCGTGAAGCCAGTAAACGTGTGTTTGGCATGCGTCACTTCGACGTTCAGCTGATCGGCGGCATGGTGCTGAACGACCGCTGCATCGCTGAGATGCGCACCGGTGAAGGTAAAACCCTGACCGCGACCCTGCCAGCCTACCTGAACGCCCTCTCCGGCAAAGGCGTTCACGTGGTGACCGTCAACGACTATCTGGCTCAGCGCGATGCGGAAAACAACCGTCCACTGTTCGAATTCCTTGGCCTGAGCATTGGTATCAACATGTCGGGTCTGCCTGCGGTAGCGAAGCGCGAAGCCTACGCTGCAGACATCACCTACGGCACCAACAACGAGTACGGCTTCGACTACCTGCGCGACAATATGGCTTTCAGCCCGGAAGAGCGCGTACAGCGTAAACTGCACTACGCGCTGGTGGATGAGGTCGACTCCATCCTGATCGATGAAGCGCGTACGCCGCTGATTATCTCCGGTCCGGCAGAAGACAGTTCTGACCTCTACACCAAAGTGAACAAAATCATCCCTCATCTGGTTCGTCAGGATAAGGAAGATAACGAAACTCATCAGGGTGAAGGTGACTTCTGGGTCGATGAGAAAGCGCGTCAGGCTCACATGTCCGAGCGCGGTCTGGTTAAGGTGGAAGAGCTGCTGGTCAGCCAGGGCATCATGGAAGCGGGTGAGTCACTCTATTCACCGACCAACATCATGCTGATGCATCACGTTACGGCGGCGCTGCGTGCTCATGCGCTCTTTACCCGCGACGTGGACTATATCGTCAAAGATGGCGAGGTCGTGATTGTTGATGAACACACCGGCCGTACCATGCAGGGTCGTCGCTGGTCCGATGGTCTGCATCAGGCGATTGAAGCGAAAGAAGGGGTAGAGATTCAGAACGAGAACCAGACGCTGGCCTCTATCACTTTCCAGAACTACTTCCGTATTTACGAGAAGCTGGCCGGTATGACCGGTACCGCAGACACTGAAGCGTTCGAATTCAGCTCCATCTATAAACTCGACACTATCGTGGTGCCGACCAACCGTCCGATGGTACGTAAAGATCTGGCTGACCTGGTCTACATGACCGAGAAAGAGAAGATCGATGCGATTATCGAAGATATCCGTGAGCGTACTGCTAACGGTCAGCCGGTGCTGGTGGGGACGATCTCGATTGAAAAATCGGAAGTGGTCTCTAACGAACTGACCCGTGCGGGTATCAAACACAACGTTCTGAACGCCAAGTTCCACGCCCGCGAAGCGGATATCGTGGCGCAGGCGGGTCAGCCGGGTGCGGTAACGATCGCCACCAACATGGCGGGTCGTGGTACAGACATTATGCTGGGCGGCAGCTGGCATGCCGATGTGGCGGCGCTGGAGAATCCGACCGAAGCGCAGATCGAAGAGATCAAAGCGGCCTGGAAGGTTCGTCACGATGCGGTTCTGGCATCAGGTGGTTTGCACATCGTCGGTACCGAGCGTCATGAGTCCCGCCGTATCGACAACCAGCTGCGTGGTCGTGCCGGTCGCCAGGGTGATGCCGGTTCCTCACGCTTCTACCTCTCAATGGAAGATGCGCTGATGCGTATTTTTGCCTCCGATCGCGTGTCGAATATGATGCGTAAACTGGGCATGAAGCCCGGCGAGGCGATTGAGCATCCATGGGTCACCAAAGCGATCGCCAATGCTCAGCGCAAAGTTGAAAGCCGTAACTTCGATATTCGTAAGCAGCTGCTGGAATATGATGATGTGGCAAACGATCAGCGTCGCGCTATCTACAGCCAGCGTAATGAGCTGCTGGATGTCTCTGATGTGAGCGAAACCATTAACAGCATTCGCCACGATGTCTACAAAGCGACCATCGATACCTATATTCCGCCGCAGTCACTGGAGGAGATGTGGGACGTGCCAGGGCTGGAAGAGCGTCTGCGCGCCGACTTCGATCTTAACCTGCCGATAGCGGAATGGCTGGATAAAGAGCCGGATCTGCACGAGGAAGTGCTGCGTGAGCGCATCATGACCCACGCGACCGAGAGCTATGCTGCCAAAGAAGAGATCGTCGGTGCCGAGATGATGCGTAACTTCGAAAAAGGCGTGATGCTCCAGACGCTGGATTCGCTGTGGAAAGAGCATCTGGCTGCGATGGACTATCTGCGTCAGGGCATCCATCTGCGTGGCTATGCGCAGAAAGATCCGAAGCAGGAGTACAAGCGCGAATCCTTCGCCATGTTCGCTGCGATGCTGGAATCACTGAAGTATGAAGTGATCAGTACCCTGAGCAAGGTTCAGGTGCGTATGCCTGAAGAGGTTGAAGCGATGGAGCAGCAGCGTCGTGAAGAAGCCGAGCGTCTGGCGCAGCAGCAGCAGCTGAGCCACGTAGAAGAGGATGCGCTGGCAGAACCGGCGGCAGAGCAGAGCGGTGAACGTAAAGTCGGCCGCAACGATCCCTGCCCGTGTGGTTCCGGTAAGAAATACAAGCAGTGTCATGGCCGTATCGCCTGATACGCAATGCTGATGAAAAAGGAGCCGCTGGCTCCTTTTTTTATGCCCGCGGCCCATCTCGCCAGAGCAGACGTAAAGCGGTTAACTTCCGCTATAGCATGTTCTAAAATCAGCCCTCACTCATTACGACCGGACAGTTTCCATGAAGCACCTGCAGGTTGCGGTTGGCATCATTCGCAATGCCAGTAAACAAATTTTCCTTGCCCAGCGCGCGTCAACGTCTTACATGGCGAACAAATGGGAGTTTCCCGGCGGTAAGATTGAAGCGGGCGAAAGTGCGGAAGAGGGGCTCGTCAGAGAACTCCACGAAGAAACCGGTATTGAAGTGACCGATGCGCGCCCGATTGGTCATGCCGACCACACCTATGACGATCTGCGCGTGACGCTGCATTTCTTTCTGGTCGAAGGCTGGAAGGGAGAGCCGTGGGGTAAAGAGGGGCAGCCGCAGCGTTGGGTTGATCAGCAGGCGCTGGTCGCCGACGAATTTCCGGCCGCGAATCATCAACTGATTGCGCGTCTGGTCGCCGGCGAGCTCTGAGCAGATGGGGCAGTGCGCCCCATCCTTCTGTCAGCGATCTTCTTCGCTCCAGTTTTCACTGTCGTTCATATCATCGCTGCTGGGAATGCGTTTCTCTTCGGCAGCCCATTCCCCTAAATCGATAAGCTGACAGCGCTTACTGCAAAACGGCCGAAACGGGCTGAGTTCGTCCCAGATCACCTCTTTGCCACACTGCGGACAGGAGACGGTCATGACTTCTTGCTGCATAGTTACCTCTAACAACAGGCCAGCTGGAAGTTAAGACGGGCGGGCACTTCGCCGCGCTCGCTGTCCAGCGGCATAAAACGAATGGCGTAGCGGCTTTTGTGTCCGGACACCTGTGGATAGAGCGCATCGTCCAGCGACAGCTGCAGTCGCAGCAGATCGGCATCCTCGGCATTATCCTGATAAAAGCCATTGAGGCTGGTCTGCGTATGGAACGAACCCGACTGGCGGATCAAATCCAGCACCATCGCCAGGGCATGATGGAGTGGCTCCAGGGTCTGCATCCAGGCTTCAACCTGCGCATCGCGGACTTCCTGTGGCAGATGCAGCCAGATGTGCAGACCCGGCAAATCAAAACTGCAGCAGCCGCCAGGAATGCTCAGACGCTGGCGAACCAGGGCAATGAGACGATCCTCGCGGAGTTGCTGCCCCATCCGTGGTGCATTCATCAACCGGGTTGACTGACTTTTGAGTTTATCGCTCAGGGCATCAACCCGCGTCATATCGACACCCGGCACATCCGCCCAGGCGCGTAATTTCTGCTGCTGACGCTCCAGCTCTTTCAGCAGCTCTGTGCGAATATCGCCCCGCTCGAAAATGTCGAGCAACTCGCCAGTGAGGCGGAAAAAGGTCAGTGCATTGACGGTTTTATCCAGCGGGGTCGTTTCGTCTAACTGATTAATTAAAAACTCAACCCGTAGCCAGGTCCGCATTTTTTCATTCAGTGGGTGTTCAAACAGAACGGGTGTGCTCATGTTATTAATCCTGTTTCGTTGCCGCCAGCCGGAGGTAGCGCTGGTGAAGTCCGGCAACCTGTGGCAAGGCGTCATCGGGCTCGCCACTGTTATCAATAATATCGTCGGCACAGGCGAGGCGCTGCTGGCGCGTCGCCTGCGCGGAAAGAATACGTTGCGCCTGCTCCAGGGAGAGCCCATCGCGCTGTCGGGTACGGGCTAACTGCGTCTCCTCATCAACATCCACGACCAGCACCCGATCAGCCTGGTGCTGTAACTGATTTTCTACCAGTAGTGGCACCACCCAGAGCACATAAGGTGAGGCCGCCTGGGCGATCAGCTGTCGCGTCCGGGCGTTAATCAGCGGGTGCAGCAGCGCGTTTAACCAGCTTTTCTCTTCGGGCTGCTGAAAAATAATTTCGCGCAGGCGAGCACGGTCAAGCGTTCCTTGTCCGGTCACGATCGATGCGCCGAAGCGCGCCTCAATGGCCTGCAGAGCGGGAGTGCCTGGCTCGACCACTTCGCGTGCGATCAGGTCAGCATCAATAATTTCCACACCAAGCGCAGCAAAGGCTCCGGCTATCGTGCTTTTACCACTGCCGATTCCTCCTGTGAGCGCGACGGTATAGGGCATGTTTCTCACCTGGCTTCTCATATGGACATAGGTTCAGGGTAATGATCTGAACAAAAAACGCAAAAATGAGCGACAGATCACACCAGTAAAGCAGCAATAAATTTTACGGATTGTAGCGTAAATAAAGTGAAATTCGCAGTCTTGTCGCGTCGCCAGAGGCGCGTAATATAACGTCACTGGAACCGTGCTTATTTCGCGAACGGCGAGTTGTTGCCACCTACCAGGACACTGTTTATGCGTATTGAAGAAGATCTGAAACTGGGCTTTAAAGATGTCTTAATCCGGCCCAAACGCTCCACGCTGCAAAGCCGCTCGCAGGTCGAGCTGGAACGCAGCTTCACCTTCCGCCACTCTCGCCTGAGCTGGAGCGGCGTCCCGATTATCGCGGCCAACATGGATACCGTCGGCACCTTTTTAATGGCTGAGGCGCTGGCCAGTTTTGCTATTCTCACCGCCGTTCACAAGCACTACAGCGTGGAGGAGTGGCGGGCGTTTATTCAGCGCGTCCCCGCCACGGTTCTGAAGCATGTGATGGTGTCAACCGGCACCTCTGAAAACGATCTGAACAAGCTGGTCGCCATTATGGCGCTGTCCGACGATCTGCAGTTTATCTGCATCGACGTGGCCAACGGTTACTCGCAGCATTTTGTTGATTTTCTGCAGCGCGCTCGTGAGATGTTCCCGGCGAAAACCATCTGTGCCGGTAATGTGGTGACAGGGGAGATGGTGGAAGAGCTGATTCTGTCGGGCGCGGATATCGTTAAGGTTGGCATCGGCCCGGGGTCGGTCTGCACGACCCGGGTGAAAACCGGCGTGGGCTATCCGCAGCTTTCTGCCGTCATCGAATGTGCCGATGCGGCCCATGGCTTAAGTGGACAGATTGTCAGTGATGGCGGCTGTTCGGTGCCAGGCGATATTGCGAAAGCTTTTGGTGGCGGAGCGGACTTTGTGATGCTGGGAGGCATGCTGGCGGCACACGATGAGTGTGAAGGGCAGGTCGTCGAAGAAAATGGCGAAAGCTTCATGCTGTTTTACGGCATGAGTTCTGAATCGGCGATGAAACGTCATGTCGGCGGTGTCGCCCAGTATCGGGCCGCCGAAGGTAAAACGGTGAAGCTGCCATTACGTGGCCCGGTGGCTGATACTGCACGGGATATTCTGGGAGGTTTGCGGTCCGCCTGCACCTACGTCGGGGCTGAGCGTCTGAAAGAGCTGACCAAGCGCACGACCTTCATCCGGGTCAATGAGCAGGAAAACCGCGTATTCAACCGGTAATCGTCCGGGGCGCATCCGGCGCCCCTTAATGCATCGCATCACCCAGACCGAATACGGGCAGATACATCGCGACTACCAGCGAGCCGACGATAGCGCCAATGACCACCATCATGATCGGCTCCAGCGACGCCGCCAGGGTATCAGCACGTTTGCGGGTCTCTGCCTCGTGCCACTCCGCCAGACGCGCCAGCATCACATCCAGTGCCCCCGCCTCTTCGCCGACCCGAATCAGCTGACCACATAACGGCGTGAACAGCGAATGATGCATCAATGCCTGATGCAGGGGATGACCCTGAGCAATGTGCTGCTGGAGGGCGGCCATGGCCTCCCGCCAGAGCAGGGCAGAGAGCGTCACTTCTGCGGCGGCCAGTCCCTGCAACAGGGTCAACCCGGCACGCTGTGTCAGCGTCAGGATGGTGTAGATCTGCGTCAGCTGCATCCCCCGCCATAATCCGGCAAGCAGGGGGAGGCGCAGCAAAAGCGCCTGTTCGCGGCGCTGCCAGTCCGCAGAGCGCCGTCGCAACTGAAACACAATCGCCAGTATCAGCGTTACGCCGAAAGCGAGGACGCCTCCCCATGCCTGAAGCTGGGCTGATAGCTGCATCACCGCTGCCGTAAAGGCGGGCAGGGGCGCGTCAAAGGCGTCATAGACGGCAACGAACTCAGGCAGCACAAACAGCAGCATGCCGCAGGTGACAGCGAGGGCCACCAGCAGGATGAACAGCGGATAACGCAACGCTTTCACCACCTGCTGACCTAACTGCTGTTGCCGGCTCTGCTGACGGGCCAGCTCATCGCAGCAGACATCAAGCTGACCGGTCAGTTCACCCACCTCCATCAGTGCCGGATAGAGCGCCGGAAAAATCTGTGGCCATTCACGTAATGCCTGAGAAAAAGGGGCGCCGCTGAGCACCCGATAATGCAGGGCGAGCAGCAATGCCCGCCAGCCTGCATGCGGATGCCCCTCTGCCAGCAACGCCAGACTCTCTGCCAGCGGCAGACCGGCTTTGAGCAGGGTTGCCAGCTGGCGTATCAGATCGCTCTTCTGCTGCCACTTCCATTCCGACTGACGCCAGCCCTTTTCCCGCTTCCAGCTCACGGGCAGCAGGTCGCGCTGCGCCAGCACCCGCAGCAGAGTTTCACTATCAACAGCCAGCAGCTGACCACTGCGCAACTGCCCCTGGCTATCTACCGCCTGCCAGCGGAACAGCGCTGCATCAGCCATTGTCCAGCCCGATGACCCGCTGCATCTCTTCCAGCGAGGTGTCGCCCCGGCTTACGGCTTCCAGACCGGAAACCAGCAGGGTGCGCAATCCCTGCTGTTTTGCCAGCGTGAGCAGATTCTCCAGCGGCATCTCAGCAGCAATGGCATTCTGTAGCCTGGCATTGATCGGCAGCAGTTCAAACAGCGCCAGCCGGCCAAAGTAGCCGGAGAAACAGTGATCGCAACCGGGCGCGCGCCAGGTTTGCAGCGTGCCGGGCCAGATTTCTGTGGGGTAGTGCGCCACCGCCTGGGCCGGCTGACGGCAATGGGGGCAGAGGCGCCGGACCAGGCGTTGAGCCACGATCAGCTTCAGCGCCGGGCCCAGCAGATAACCGGGGATGCCCATCTGCCGCAGCCGGGTCAGCGTCTCGGCGGTGGAGTTGGTGTGCAGGGTTGAAAGCACCAGATGGCCGGTCTGCGCTGCCTTCACTGCAATCTCTGCCGTTTCGGCATCGCGGATCTCTCCGACCATAATGACGTCCGGATCCTGTCTCAGTAACGCCCGCAGCACACGGTTAAAATCCAGCCCCTTGCGGTTATGGATCTGCGTCTGATTAATGCCGGACAGCGGGATCTCAATCGGATCTTCCACGCTGCACAGGTTTTTTTCCGGCCGGTTCAGGGCGCTGAGTCCACTGTAGAGGGTAAATGTCTTACCGCTGCCGGTCGGCCCGGTGACCAGTATCAGCCCCTGCGGCTGGGCCAGCGCCGCCGTGAAGAGGCGCAGCTGCGCAGGGGGGAGGCCGAGCTTATCCAGTGACAGCGCCGCGCTTTCACTCTGCAACAGCCTGATGACCGCTTTTTCACCGCCATACACGGGTAACGTTGCCAGACGAAAGGAGGCTGACTGACCGGCGATCGCCAGACTGAACTGACCATCCTGGGGCAACCGGCGTTCGGCAATATCCAGTCCGCCGAGGATTTTCAGGCGCGCCAGCAGCGCCGCAGGCTGGGTCACAGGCAGGGAAGAGAGCGGGTGAAGGACACCGTCAATGCGCAGCCGCACCCGCATCCCCTCAGCGCCGGGTTCGATATGCACATCCGAGGCGCGACGTTCCAGCGCCTGACGCAGAATCAGCTCGGCGGCTTCAATCGCCGATTCAGCGGGTGTCTCTTCGCGCGCGACCCGCCCCGTGTCGGCATGCTGACGTTGATCCAGGCGGGCCTGCGGCCAGCATTCAATGTCAATCTGACACTGACTGGCAAAGTGAAGCGCTTCAGAGAGGCCGGGCGGAACGCTCTCCGCCACGGCAACGCGTAACCGATCGGCATCATGCTGCAAAATCAGCGCGCGATAGCGCTGGCAGAGTGCCGTGATTGCATCGTCAGGCGGATTCATCGCTGGCCCCTTTATCCGCAAAGCGGAACTGTTCCAGGCAATTGTCGCGCAGATTGTTGTTGCTGCTGGTGCAGCTGCGCTGCCAGCTGATGCTGCCATCCGTGGCATCATGAATCGGCACCATTTCAACGCTCAGGCCATTCAGACTCTCTTGGCCGGTCAGTGTAATCACCCCGTTAGTGACGCTCAGTGCCGAAACATAGCGCGATCCTTTCGCAGCAGGGATACCAGCCTGTCCGGCCTGACACTGCGTCGGGCCGCCGCGCTCCATGGCACAGAGTTCGACGGCGGTTTTATAGGGCACCATCGTTTGCAGCATGTCGGTGAGCGCGGCGCGCTGCAGATAGTTTTGATAGGCGGGCAGGCCAATGGCACTCAGAATCGCCACAATGCCGACCACAATCATCAGTTCAACCAGCGTAAATCCACGTTGATAGTTCATTCCATCGTCTCCTGATTAAGAAGTCGACAGGGTAGAAAGCGGGGGCGGTGAAAAACAGTGGCGAGTTTTCAGGCTGGAAAGGATCACCGAAAGAATGTGCGTCGTTACAACGCAGTAGCAATGGCGCTGTAAGCGAGGTCGCAAAACGCGTGGCCGCGCGGGCGGGTCAGCAGAATGCGCGGACAGAGGCTGCGGCACTGACCGTGCCGCTGCGGTTTACTTTTGCTGAAAACGCATCGAGAGATCCAGCGCCCGGACATGTTTGGTCAGTGCGCCAACCGAAACGTAGTCCACGCCGGTCAGGGCGATCTGCGGCAGGGTGGCTTCGGTAACGTTGCCGGAAACTTCCAGCAGCGTCCGCCCCTGATTCAGTTCGACGGCGGTACGCATCTCCTCCAGGCTGAAGTTATCCAGCATGACAATGTCAGCGGCGGCCTCCAGCGCCTGGCGTAACTCCTCCAGCGATTCCACCTCAACTTCAACCGGCACGTCGGGCTGTAACCACTGCGCTCTTTCCACCGCCTGAGCAATCGACCCGCTGGCGATAATATGATTCTCTTTGATCAGATAGGCGTCAGAGAGGCCAAGCCGGTGATTGCTGCCGCCACCACAGAGCACGGCATATTTCAGCGCCGTCCGCAGGCCGGGCAGGGTTTTACGCGTGTCCAGCAGCTGGGTCTGGCTGCCTGCCAGCAGCGCAACATAGCGGCTGACTTCGGTCGCCACGCCGGAGAGCGTCTGCACAAAATTGAGCGCCGTCCGCTCGGCGGTCAGCAGCAGGCGGGCCGGGCCTTCAATTTCAAACAGCAGCTGGTCAGCCTTGATCGGATCGCCATCACTGACGTGCCAGTTCAGGGTGGCGTGCGCGCCCAGCTGAATAAACACCTCTTCGACCCAGCGTTTACCACAGAAAACACCGGCTTCGCGGGTGATGACCTGCGCATGGGCCTGGGTATCGGCCGGTAACAGCTGTGCGGTGATATCGCGGTCGGCGTCGATCTCCCCACCGAGATCCTCCTTTAACGCCAGCGCAACGGCATCCGGGATGTCACTTTCAATGCGTTTAATCAGCGCCTGACGGCGGCTGTCGGGATCATAACCACGAGAAGACATAGGCTTACACTCCAGAAAAGGGGATGTCTGAGGCGGTCACAATAGCCTGAACTGCCACGCGGTGCCAGCCATAAACCGTATTTTGTTTAGTATCCTTAACAAGAAATCAGATAATGTCACGCTGCCGACACACTAAGGGGCAAGAATCCTTTATTATTCATGCTATTCTCAGCCAGGCAGAACAAGGAAATCCGGTATGAAAATCAAACAGGGCTGGCTGACCGGCGTACGTCAGGTGCCCTCATTACATTGCAATGAACGACCTGACAATGAGGCGCCGTCACTGCTGGTGATTCACAATATCAGCCTGCCGCCGGGAGAGTTTGGCGGACCGTGGATCGATAAGCTGTTCACCGGCACGCTTCCGCCGGATGCGCATCCCTATTTTGCCGATATCGCGGCACTGAAAGTGGCGGCACACTGCCTGATTCGCCGTGACGGCGAGATTGTGCAGTATGTCCCCTTTGATAAGCGCGCCTGGCATGCGGGGGTTTCGCAGTTTGAGGGCCGGGAAAACTGCAATGACTTCTCTATTGGCATCGAGCTGGAAGGAACTGACAGCGAGCCTTATACCGGGGCGCAATATCGGGCTTTGCAGCAGGTTACGCAGTTGCTGCTGCAGCACTATCCGGTCACGCCTGCACGTATTACCGGGCATAGCGACATTGCTCCGGCGCGCAAAACCGATCCTGGTCCTGCTTTTGACTGGGAGTACTACAGAGAGCTGTTAACGCAGCAAAAATCCTGATTTTTGCGGGGTCAGTATGACGTTGTTTACCTTGTTGTTGGTTCTGGGCTGGGAGCGCCTGTTTAAACTGGGCGAGCACTGGCAGCTCGAACACCGGCTGGAGCCGATTTTTCGCCATCGCCGCCACTTCTCCATGTTGCGGACGCTGCTGATGACCGCGCTGGCGATGGCGCTGACGGCACTGGTGCTGGTGACGCTGAAAGGCGTACTGTTTGGCGTGGTGCTATTGCTGTTCTGGATTGTGGTCGGGCTGCTCTGTATCGGGGCCGGTTCAGTGCGGCAGCACTACCATCACTATCTGAAGGCGGCCAGTCATGACGACGATGCGGCGCATCAGGCGATGGCGGCGGAGCTGACGCTGATTCATGGTGTGCCGGTGGAGTGCAGCGAACGCGAATTTCTGCGCGAGCTGCAGAATGCGCTGATCTGGATAAACTTCCGTTTCTATCTGGCACCGATGTTCTGGCTGGTGGTGGGTGGCCCCTGGGGACCGGTGCTGCTGGTGGGTTACGCCTTCCTGCGAGCCTGGCAGGGCTGGCTGGCAAAGCACGGCACACCGATGGCGCGGGCGCAATCGGGGGTCGACGGTATTCTGCATCTGCTCGACTGGATACCGGTCCGGCTGGCAGGGGTGGCTTACGCTCTGCTGGGCCACGGTGAAAAGGCGCTGCCCGCCTGGTTTGTCTCACTGACCGATCGTCACCGTTCTCAGTATCAGGTGCTGACCACCCTGGCGCAGTTCTCGCTGTCCCGCGATCTGCACACGGATAAAGTTGAAACGCCACGGGTGGCCGTGGCGTTGGCGAAACGGACCTCACTGGTGCTGGTGGTGGCCGTAGCGCTGCTGACGATTTATGGCACGCTGGTGTGATCAGCAGGGGGCACGCCAAAATCGGGCGTGCCATCGCTGCGCCAGCTGAAATATTTCAGTCGGGTATGGCGGTTCGGGTCCCATAACGGATCGCCCTCAATCTCCGTGTAGTTTCGCGCATGGTAGACCAGCACGTCCCGCCCCGACTCATCCTGCGTAAAACTGTTGTGCCCCGGCCCATACTGATGATTGTCCCAGCTGGAAACAAACACCGGCCGCGCCGATTTCTGCCATGCGGTCACATCAAGCGGGTCCGCCTCTGCGGCAATCGACAGCATGCCCAGGCAGTAATTCTCATCGGTGGCGCTGGCGGAGTAGGTAACAAACAGCCTGTCACCATGACGAATGACCGCCGGTCCTTCATTCACGCTAAATCCTGCACACTCCCACTCATATTCAGGCCGGCTCAGCATTACCGGCGTGCCTTTCAGCGTCCAGGGATTAAGCAGCTCCGCCAGATAGAGGTTGGAGTTACCGGGAATGGCGGGATCTTTCTGTGCCCAGAGATACCAGTTTTTACCCTGATGCACGAAGTGGGTGGCATCCAGTGAAAAGCTGTCAAGCTGGCTGAAGACGCGCCGGCAGGGCTGCCATTCGCCCTGCAGCGGGTCGCCGGCCTCGCACACCAGTGCGTACATCCGATGCTGGAATAACCCCTCTTTAATGTCGCGCGTCGGTGCCGCCGCGAAATAGATCACCCACAACCCGTCGATATAGTGCAGCTCGGGTGCCCAGATGAGTTCGCTGCAGGGGCCGCTCTCCGGCTTGTGCCAGACCACCACCGGTTCTGCGCTGCGCAGGTCAGCCAGCGTGGTGGCGCGGCGAATCTCCAGCCGGTCATATTCCGGTACTGAGGCGACAAAATAGTAGTGCTGTTCATGGCGCAGAATAAACGGGTCAGCGCGCTGCTCAATAAAAGGATTCGGCCAGGTTGGGCTCATTTTACATCTCCGGTTGGCGTGGCAGCACGGTTGTGCAGACGAACAGTGTGTAAGTCGTGGAAGTTTTCGCGACGCAGCGCCAGATCCTGCTGGATGGTGAGCATCATTTTGCGGTCAACCTTCATCAGCCGTACTACGCCGGCGGTGATCAGGTAGCCGACGCCCGGAATAACGGTAAACAGCAGCATGATGCCGTTAATCGCCTCGGCTGACTGCTGTTTTGCGCCCGCGTTGTAGCCATACATTGAGAGCAGAAAACCGACCATCGCCCCCGCGACAGCCAGACCCACCTTGAGGAAAAAGAGGTTGCCGGAGAAGCTGATGCCGGTAATGCGTTTACCGGTTTTCCATTCGCCGTAGTCATCCACATCGGCCATCAGCGACCAGTGCAGGGGAGAGGGGATCTGATGCAGAATATTCAGCACAAAATAAGCCACCACGACCATCAGGGTGGCGTGCGGATCGATCCAGTAAAAGCCGCTGGAAAAAAGGGCCAGCGCGATATTGGTCCAGAAAAAGACTTTGAGTTTGCACCAGCGGTCGGTGAGCACTTTCGCCAGCGTGCTGCCCACCATCATGCCGATTACCCCCAGGCTGATAAACAAGGTGGCGAAGTGCGTTGACTGACCCATGACCCAGGTTACGTAGTACATGGTCGCCGCCATGCGAATGAAGCCGGGACAGACGTTGCAGAAGGTGAGCAGCAGGATCCGGACCCACTGGTCATTCTTCCAGACGTCACGCAGATCTTTTTTCAGGTCATCATTGCTGGGAACGGCAGGGCGGATGCGTTCACGCACCGTAGCAAAGCAGAAGAGAAACATCGCCAGGCCCAGAGTGGCCAGCACCGCCATCGCCATCTGATAGCCGCGCGCCTTATCCGCGCCGCCAAACCACTCCGCCATCGGCAGTAGTGACAGGGAGAGGGTCAGCGTGGCGATGCCGACCATAACAAAGCGGTAGGACTGGCAGGAGACGCGCTCGCCGGGATCGCTGGTAATCACGCCGCCCAGTGAACAGTAAGGAATATTAATGGCGGTGTAGGTCAGTGACATCAGGAAGTAGGTGACAAATGCCCAGATCACCTTGTTGTGATAGGTCCAGTCTGGCGTAGTAAACATCAGTACGCTGAACAGCACGTAGGGAACGGAGACCCACAGCAGCCAGGGACGAAAACGACCCCAGCGACTCTGGGTGCGGTCGGCAATCGCGCCCATAATCGGGTCGGTGACCGCATCCAGCACCCTGACCGAGAGCAGCAGCGTGCCCACCAGCGCCGGAGCCAGGCCGAACACGTCGGTATAGAAGTAGTTGAGGAACAGCATGATGGCACCGCCAATCATGTTGCATCCGGCATCGCCCATGCCATAACCCAGTTTTTCTTTAAATGTGAGTGCCGCGGGCTTCATTGTGCTTCTCCTGCAAACCATGAAGCTAATGATTATCAGCGCTTAAGTCATTCACGGCGTGGCAGTATTGAGTCACAGAGATGGACAAAACGGGCGGGCGCAAAAAAATGTGAACTGGCACGCAGGCGCGGGCCCGTTCACATCACATTAAGCGGGGCAGGGCGGCAGAGAATCGTTAAGCTGCGCTGTTATTCTGTCCTTCAACCAGGCTACCGAGCAGACTGCCAATCCAGCCACCAATGGTGCTGAAAAGCGTACTGGCCACCGAGGAGATCACGCCGTTGAGAAAGGGAATCGGTATCAGGGAACCCATCACGCTGCCCAAAAGCGAACCGGCCTGCTGGCCGACGGCGGTGGTGATATCCTGAATCAGGCCACATCCGCTGACGGCCATAATTTCTGAAGGTGCGAGTTCACGCATAGTTATTTTTTCCTTTAGTGGGTGAGAAGCAGGAAAAAATTATCACTACCCGTCAGCAATAAAAATAGTAACAGAACGAAAGTGGCCGGTGCGCCTGAGCTGGCGCACCGGATAAGAGAAGGGATCAGACTTTCTGCGTCTGGTTCTTAATAAAGTAACCCAGCGCCAGAATCACCAGCCAGACCGGGATCAGCCAGACAGAGATGGCCATGCCCGGCGTAGTTGCCATCAGCACCAGAATTGCCGCCAGGAAGATCAGGCAAATCCAGTTACCGGCCGGATAGAGCAGCGCTTTGAAGCGGGTGGTCACGCCCTGCTGATCTTTCTTACGACGGAACTTAAGGTGCGCCAGGCTGATCATCGCCCAGTTGATGACCAGTGCAGAAACCACCAGTGACATCAGCAGGCCGAACGCTTCACCGGGCATCAGGTAGTTGATCAGCACGCAGAGCGCCGTGGCGACCGCAGAAACCAGAATGGTTAAGACCGGAACGCCGCGACGGTCAACTTTCAGCAGCGATTTGGGCGCGTTGCCCTGCTGAGCCAGACCAAACAGCATACGGCTGTTGCAGTAAACGCAGCTGTTGTAGACCGACAGAGCGGCCGTCAGGATCACCACGTTCAGCGCATTCGCCACCATGGCATCGCCCAGCTCGTGGAAGATAAAGACAAACGGGCTGACTTCAGAGGTGACACGGCTCCACGGCATCAGTGACAGCAGCACCGCCAGTGAACCAATGTAGAAAATCAGGATGCGCCACAGCACCTGGTTGGTCGCTTTCGGGATGCTGACTTCCGGATTATCGGCTTCAGCGGCGGTGATCCCCACCAGCTCCAGCCCACCGAATGAGAACATGATGATCGCCATGACCGTCACCAGACCGCCAATGCCGTGCGGGAAAAAGCCGCCCTGTTCCCAGAGGTTACGCACCGTCGCCTGCGGGCCGCCGTTGCCGCTGAAGAGCAGCCAGCCGCCGAACAGGATCATGCCAATGACCGCCACCACTTTAATAATGGCGAACCAGAACTCCATCTCACCAAAGACTTTCACGTTGGTCAGGTTGATGGCGTTAATCATGACGAAGAAGATGGCTGCCGAGGCCCAGGTTGGAAAGTCGGGCCACCAGAACTGAATATATTTGCCGACGGCAGTGAGCTCTGCCATGGCGACCAGCACGTAAAGTACCCAGTAGTTCCAGCCCGAGGCGAAGCCGGCAAAGTTGCCCCAGTATTTATAGGCGAAGTGGCTGAAGCTGCCGGCAACCGGCTCCTCAACGACCATCTCGCCCAGCTGGCGCATGATTAAAAAGGCAATAAAACCGGCAATGGCATAGCCCAGAATAACGGCCGGACCGGCGGATTCGATGACCGATGCGCTGCCCAGAAACAGGCCGGTTCCTACTGCTCCACCCAGCGCGATGAGCTGAATATGGCGGTTCTTAAGACCACGTTTCAGCGCCTCGCCTTGCTGTTGTTCCATACAAACCTCGTGATGTTTTTATTCTTCGTTCCCAGCGCGGTTCGCTGTAAGGAAGTAGTTACATTAACGTATTGATTATTTTACGGTATCTGGCGTGCTGAGTGCTGCCATGCGCTACCCTGGCGACAAGAATAGTGATAAGCGAATCGCTTTGCACCTGCTTTCGCCTTTCGTGCTGAGAGTTGACTGAAAAAACGCCGTCCCGGTCACGTCAGGCCAGAGAAATTTCTGCCATGAAATGCGGTTCATGACGAATAGCTTTCACTTATGGATGCCGCTGCGCTTCGGGGCTAAGCAGGTGTAAGGTTTGGTAAAAGTGAATTTATTTAACATTCAGCCTAACGCGAATTTTTCATTTTTTTAACCGCAAGTTAGCGTCAGGGCGGGCTTCAGAGGCAGGGGAATGTCACAGACACCATATAGACACAAGGTGAATACTTTGTTACTTTACCGCCACCTCTGTACAATTGGTATTACCAATTTACTCCGGACGACTGGCTTAATAAGAAGGGATGATGGCTTACAGTAAGATTCGCCAACCCAAGCTCTCAGATGCTATCGAGCAACAGCTCGAATCCCTGATTATGGAAGGGACACTGCGTCCGGGAGAGAAGCTGCTCCCTGAGCGCGAACTCGCCAAACAATTCGATGTCTCACGTCCGTCTCTCCGCGAAGCGATCCAGCGCTTAGAAGCGAAAGGATTGTTGCTGCGCCGTCAGGGCGGCGGAACATTCGTACAGGAGCATCTCTGGCAAAGCCTGAGTGATCCACTCGTTGAGCTTCTCGCAGACCATCCGGAATCACAGTTTGACCTGCTGGAAACGCGTCATGCCTTAGAGGGCATCGCCGCCTATTACGCGGCGCTGCGCGGCACAGAAGAAGATCTGCTGCGCATTCGCGACTGCCATGTGCACATCCAGCAGGCGCAGGACAGCGGCGATTTAGACGCCGAAGCGGACGCCGTGATGCAGTATCAGATCGCTGTCACAGAAGCGGCCCATAATGTGGTGCTTTTGCATTTGCTACGCTCAATGGGCCCTATGCTGGAACAAAACGTCCGTCAGAATTTCGAATTGCTCTACTCTCGCCGGGAAATGCTGGCAAAAGTGAGCGGTCACCGCGCCAGAATCTTTGAGGCGATTGTGGCCCGTGAGCCAGAAAAAGCGCGCGAGGCTTCACACCGTCACCTGGCGTTCATAGAGGAAATCTTGCTGGACAGAAGTCGGGAGCAGAGCCGTCGAGAACGCTCCCTGCGTCGTTTACAGCAACGTAAGGAATAACGTGCGACAAAGATCGTACGGACATGTGCGACGAGCCTGCCTGCTTGTGCTTTGACAGGCTCCCGATTATTCAACGTATTAGACACAGATAAGGAACACACCCATGTCAGAACGTTTACACAATGACGTGGATCCGATTGAAACTCGTGACTGGCTACAGGCGATCGAATCGGTCATCCGTGAAGAAGGTGTTGAACGTGCACAGTATCTGATCGATCAGGTACTGGGTGCAGCCCGCAAAGGCGGCGTGAACGTTGCTGCAGGATCGTCTGCTATCAGCAACTACATCAACTCTATTGCCGTTGAAGATGAACCCGACTATCCGGGCAACACCTCTCTTGAACGTCGTATCCGTTCCGCTATCCGCTGGAACGCCATCATGTCGGTGCTGCGCGCATCGAAGAAAGATCTGGAACTCGGCGGCCATATGTCCTCCTTCCAGTCTTCTGCGACCATTTATGAAGTGTGCTTCAACCACTTCTTCCGCGCGCGTAATGACAAAGATGGCGGCGATCTGGTCTATTTCCAGGGCCACATCTCTCCGGGCATCTATGCCCGTGCGTTCCTTGAAGGTCGTCTGACCGAAGAGCAGATGAACAACTTCCGTCAGGAAGTTGACGGTAAAGGTCTCTCTTCTTATCCGCACCCGAAATTAATGCCGGAGTTCTGGCAGTTCCCGACCGTTTCTATGGGTCTGGGTCCATTGTCAGCGATCTATCAGGCGAAGTTCCTGAAATATCTGGAACACCGTGGCCTGAAAGATACCTCTGCTCAGACCGTCTACGCCTTCCTGGGTGATGGTGAGATGGATGAGCCAGAATCCAAAGGTGCGATCACCATCGCGACCCGTGAAAAACTGGATAACCTGGTCTTCATCATCAACTGCAACCTGCAGCGTCTGGATGGCCCGGTCACCGGTAATGGCAAGATCATCAACGAGCTGGAAGGCATCTTTGCCGGTGCTGGCTGGGAAGTGATCAAAGTCATCTGGGGCGGTCGCTGGGATGAGCTGCTGCGCAAAGATACCAGCGGCAAGCTGATTCAGCTGATGAACGAAACCGTCGACGGCGACTACCAGACCTTTAAATCCCGTGATGGCGCCTATGTGCGTGAGCACTTCTTTGGCAAATATCCGGAAACTGCCGCGCTGGTTAAAGACATGTCCGATGATGAAATCTGGGCACTGAACCGTGGCGGCCACGATCCGAAGAAAATCTACGCGGCACTGAAAAAAGCGCAGGACACCAAAGGCAAGCCGGTGCTGATCCTGGCGCATACCATCAAAGGTTATGGTATGGGCGACACCGCGGAAGGCAAAAACATTGCTCACCAGGTGAAGAAGATGAACATGGATGGCGTGCGCTATATCCGTGATCGCTTCAACGTGCCGGTTGCTGACGATAAAATCGAAGAACTGCCGTACGTGACCTTCGAAAAAGGCTCAGAAGAGCACACTTACCTGCACGGTCAGCGTGAGAAGCTGGGTGGCTACCTGCCAACGCGTCAGCCGAAGTTCACCGAGAAGCTGGAAATGCCAGCGCTGGAAGAGTTCGGTGCGCTGCTGGAAGAGCAGAACAAAGAGATCTCCACCACCATCGCCTTCGTTCGTGCCCTGAACGTGATGCTGAAGAACAAGTCGATCAAAGATCGTCTGGTTCCGATCCTTGCGGATGAAGCGCGTACCTTCGGTATGGAAGGTCTGTTCCGTCAGATTGGTATCTACAGCCCGAACGGCCAGCAGTACACTCCGCAGGACCGTGAGCAGGTTGCTTACTACAAAGAAGATGAGAAAGGCCAGATTCTGCAGGAAGGGATCAACGAGCTGGGCGCAGGTTCATCCTGGCTGGCAGCGGCGACCTCTTACAGCACCAACAACCTGCCGATGATCCCGTTCTACATCTATTATTCGATGTTCGGCTTCCAGCGTATCGGCGATCTGATGTGGCTGGCGGGTGACCAGCAGGCGCGCGGCTTCCTGGTCGGCGGAACCTCCGGCCGTACCACGCTGAACGGCGAAGGCCTGCAGCATGAAGATGGCCACAGCCATATTCAGTCGCTGACCATCCCGAACTGTATCTCTTACGACCCGTCTTACGCCTATGAAGTGGCTGTCATCATGCATGATGGTCTGGTGCGTATGTATGGCGAAGCGCAGGAGAATATCTACTACTACATCACCACGCTGAACGAAAACTACCATATGCCAGCCATGCCGCAGGGTGCGGAAGAGGGTATCCGTAAGGGTATCTACAAGCTGGAAACGGTAGAAGGCAGCAAAGGCAAAGTGCAGCTGCTGGGCTCAGGTTCTATCCTGCGTCACGTACGTGAAGCGGCACAGATCCTGGCGAAAGATTACGGTATCGGCTCTGATGTCTATAGCGTCACCTCGTTCACCGAACTGGCGCGTGATGGCCAGGATTGTGAGCGCTGGAACATGCTGCATCCGACAGAAGAAGCACGCGTGCCTTACATCGCTCAGGTGATGAATGACGCACCAGCGGTTGCCTCAACCGACTACATGAAACTGTTCGCTGAACAGGTTCGCAGCTATGTTCCAGCCAGCGATTACCGCGTGCTGGGTACCGATGGCTTTGGTCGCTCTGACAGCCGTGAGAATCTGCGTCATCACTTTGAAGTTGATGCATCTTATGTGGTGGTTGCTGCGCTGGGTGAGCTGGCTAAACGCGGCGAGATCGAGAAGAAAGTGGTGGCGGATGCCATTACCAAATTCAACATCGATGCCGATAAAGTTAACCCGCGTCTGGCTTAAGAGGTAAGAGAGTAATGGCTATCGAAATTAAGGTACCGGATATCGGGTCTGACGAAGTTGAAGTCACCGAGATTCTGGTGAAAGTTGGCGACAAGGTGGAAGCCGAGCAGTCGCTGATCACCGTGGAAGGCGACAAAGCCTCAATGGAAGTGCCTTCCCCGCAGGCTGGCGTTGTGAAAGAGATCAAAATCGCCACCGGTGACAAAGTAGAAACCGGCTCGCTGATCATGGTGTTTGACGCCGAAGGGGCCGCAGAAGCGGCACCTGCCGCCGCCGAAGAGAAGAAAGCGGACGCGGCACCTGCACCCGCCGCGGCAGCCGCCACCGCCAGCAAAGAAGTGGCTGTGCCGGATATCGGCGGTGACGAAGTTGAAGTCACTGAGATTCTGGTGAAGGTTGGCGATAAAGTTGAAGCCGAACAGTCACTGATTGTGGTGGAAGGTGATAAAGCGTCAATGGAAGTGCCGGCTCCGTTCGCTGGTGTGGTTAAAGAGATCACCATTGCGACCGGCGATAAAGTCAGCACCGGTTCTGCCATCATGGTCTTTGAAGCGGAAGGGGCTGCACCGGCCGCTGACGCGAAGCCAGAACTGAAAGAAGAAGCGGCATCGGCACCCGCCGCAGCGGCAGGCGCAAAAGAGGTTAACGTCCCGGACATCGGCGGTGATGAAGTCGAAGTCACCGAAATCCTCGTGAAAGTGGGCGACAAAGTTGAGGCTGAGCAGTCACTGATCGTGGTGGAAGGCGATAAAGCGTCAATGGAAGTGCCTGCGCCATTCGCGGGTACCGTCAAAGAGCTGAAAGTGGCGACCGGCGACAAAGTCAGCACCGGATCACTGATCATGGTGTTTGAAGTCGAAGGTGCCGCACCGGCCCCGGCGGCAGCGAAGCAGGAAGCCGCACCGGCCCCGGCTGCGAAACCAGAAGCTAAATCTGCGGCGCCTGCTCCGGCAGCCAAAGCGGACAGCAAAGGTGAGTTTGCCGAGAACGATGCGTACGTTCACGCTACCCCGGTGATCCGTCGCCTGGCGCGTGAGTTCGGTGTGAATCTGGCGAAAGTCAAAGGCACCGGCCGTAAAGGTCGCATTCTGAAAGAAGACGTGCAGACTTACGTGAAAGAGGCGGTGAAACGCGCTGAAGCGGCACCGGCTGCGGCAAGCGGTGGCGGCCTGCCAGGCATGCTGCCATGGCCGAAAGTGGACTTCAGCAAGTTTGGCGAAGTCGAAGAAGTCGAACTGGGTCGTATCCAGAAAATTTCGGGTGCGAACCTGAGCCGTAACTGGGTGATGATCCCGCACGTTACGCATTTCGACAAAACCGATATCACCGATCTGGAAGCGTTCCGTAAGCAGCAGAATGCCGAAGCAGAGAAGCGTAAGCTCGATGTGAAGTACACCCCGGTGGTGTTCATCATGAAAGCTGTCGCTGCCGCGCTTGAGCAGATGCCACGCTTCAACAGCTCGCTTTCCGAAGATGCGCAGAAGCTGACGCTGAAGAAATACATCAACATCGGTGTGGCGGTCGATACGCCAAATGGCCTGGTGGTTCCGGTCTTCAAAGACGTGAACAAAAAGGGCATTACCGAGCTGTCGCGTGAGCTGATGGCAGTGTCGAAGAAAGCGCGTGACGGTAAGCTGACTGCGGGCGACATGCAGGGCGGATGCTTCACCATCTCCAGCCTGGGCGGCCTGGGAACCACGCACTTCGCGCCGATTGTTAACGCGCCGGAAGTGGCTATCCTGGGTGTCTCTAAATCGGCGATGGAGCCGGTGTGGAACGGTAAAGAGTTTGCGCCGCGTCTGATGATGCCAATCTCTCTCTCCTTCGACCACCGCGTGATCGACGGAGCTGATGGTGCAAGATTCATCACCATTATTGGCAATATGCTCTCTGACATACGTCGTTTAGTTATGTAAATGTGAAGAAGGCCGGCGGATGCCGGCCTTCCTTTAACGTTTCGTCGCGTCACGGTTGGCAGTTTGTTAACAATTCTGTAAACTCTTGCGGTGAAAGTCCCGGTGGAACAAGGGCATTATAAGAACGTCTGACCCGCCGGATATCAAATAAGAGGTCATGATGAGTACAGAGATTAAAACCCAGGTCGTGGTACTTGGGGCAGGTCCTGCAGGTTACTCTGCAGCCTTCCGTTGTGCGGATTTAGGTCTGGAAACCGTACTGGTAGAGCGTTACAGCACCCTTGGTGGTGTGTGTCTGAACGTCGGTTGTATCCCCTCTAAAGCGCTGCTGCACGTTGCCAAAGTGATCGAAGAGGCGAAAGCCCTTGAAGAGCACGGCATTGTGTTTGGTCAGCCCTCTACTGATATCAACAAGATTCGCAGCTGGAAAGAGAAGGTGATTAACCAGCTGACTGGCGGCCTGTCAGGAATGGCAAAAGGTCGTAAAGTCAAAGTGGTTAATGGCCTCGGCAAATTCACCGGTGCTAACACCCTGGTGGTGGAAGGTGAAGGCGGCGCGACCACCATCAACTTCGATAATGCCATCATCGCTGCGGGTTCACGCCCAATCGAACTGCCTTTCATTCCTCATGACGATCCCCGCGTCTGGGATTCAACCGATGCGCTGGAACTGAAAGAAGTGCCGAAGCGTCTGCTGGTTATGGGCGGCGGTATCATCGGTCTGGAAATGGCGACGGTGTATCATGCGCTGGGTTCAGAGATCGATGTGGTTGAGATGTTTGACCAGGTTATCCCGGCTGCGGATAAAGATGTCGTCAAAGTCTTTACCAAGAAAATCAGCAAGAAGTTCAACCTGATGCTGGAAACCAAAGTGACCGCCGTTGAAGCAAAAGACGATGGCATTTACGTTTCAATGGAAGGCAAAAAGGCACCGGGTGAAGCGCAGCGTTATGACGCCGTGCTGGTGGCTATCGGTCGTGTGCCGAACGGTAAAGGTCTGGATGCCGGTAAAGCGGGCGTGGAAGTGGACGATCGCGGCTTTATCCGTGTCGACAAGCAGATGCGTACCAACGTGCCACACATCTATGCTATCGGCGACATCGTCGGTCAGCCAATGCTGGCGCACAAAGGCGTGCATGAAGGCCACGTTGCGGCGGAAGTGATCTCCGGTCTGAAGCACTACTTCGACCCGAAAGTGATCCCATCCATTGCCTATACTGAGCCAGAAGTTGCCTGGGTCGGTCTGACCGAGAAAGAAGCCAAAGAGAAGGGCATCAGCTACGAGACTTCCACCTTCCCGTGGGCTGCCTCTGGCCGTGCTATCGCTTCAGATTGTGCAGACGGTATGACCAAACTGATTTTCGACAAAGAGACGCACCGTGTCATCGGTGGCGCGATTGTCGGCACTAACGGCGGCGAGCTGTTAGGCGAAATCGGTCTGGCGATTGAGATGGGTTGTGATGCGGAAGATATCGCGCTGACCATCCATGCTCACCCGACCCTGCATGAGTCAGTCGGTCTGGCAGCAGAAATCTTCGAAGGCAGCATCACCGATCTGCCTAACGCGAAAGCGAAGAAGAAGTAAGTTTCCGCTGCTGACGAAAAAGCCTCCGATATGGAGGCTTTTTTTTGGTCTGGATTATGCGAAGACCAAAGCGATGTCACCACAGACTAACGGCATCTGCGATGCGCTTCCACATGACGATATTGCAGGAAGGTGGCGTTCCGCAAAAGCGGTATGGTGAACCCGACACATTACAATCTGATCTTGATGACTGGCTGGCTCACTTAATAATCAGCGAACTCATCAGGGGAAAATGTGCCCTGTCCGGACGCTTATGGAAATATTACCTGATGGAAAAAGCCTCTGGGCTGAGAAGAATTCAATCCAAATGTACTCTGATAAATACCTGTATAAATAACGGGTAACTTTCAGATGAAGTCTGAGCTGATAAAACTGAGTATGGCCCCATGAGGGGCTTACTGATTTGGCCGTTCAGGTAAGACCTTACCTATCAGATAGACAACTCCGATAGACAGACCAATCGCCATCAGCCGCTCATGCCAGGTTTCATAGTGAAAGAACCAGTAGCAGCACAGAAGGAGCAGCAACCCGCCTATGATCGCACCTGACACCTCTATAAGGCTATACATGATGCGTTTACCTAAGCTCAGCTTAGCAGGCCCATTATTTCGCATTAGCGTTTACCTCCTTCTCTACCATTTCAATGATCCGTTCAAAAGCCGGTTGCCCTTGCGTTCGCTTCACATTGAGAGCTTCTAAGAACGGGTTCAGAGCTGGCTCAAGTAGGAAGTAGAGTAAATCATAGTTCCTCACGCGTAATGCGTTATAGACTTCAGGATTGCTCTTTTGCAGCTTTTCAGAGGTATAGATACATCTCTCTGTCATGCCACCAATAAGCAGGGCATTACCAATCAGACCACCTCTGACCGCAACAAGGAACGAGCTACGCTGCGCAATGGTAGTTGCTAACCTTCCTGCTATTAATGAGTTCGTAAGCGTCCGGCCAGCAACTGAAGCCATCGTTTTGCTATAGATAGCGTTCTGCCTGACTTCAGGCACATTCTTGTTGAAGATATTGAGCACAGTCTCAATAGTCTTCATGAAGTTGTGATTTTCAAGAATGCCATGCCTGATGGCACTAACCATCCTGATTTTCTCTGTTTCACGTTGATAGCGGCTGTCCGTATCAAGAAATCCGTAGGCAAGATAGCCAATGTCTGTAGGCACAGACAGGACTCCATGCATTAATCCTATCGCTGACTCAGGCGATATAATGATTTTGGCTATACGCTTCGCGATCTCACTGTAGCTACGCATCCTTAAGCCCCTTATCCTTGCTTACTTTGACTACATAGTAGTCCCTTGCTCCCGGCACTATCCTATCAACCTTGATGCCGACTGTGCCACTGTTGACCGCATCGTAAGGAACACGGTCTATCTCAATGCTTTCAATATTGAGTAAGTGCCAACGATTCTCGCTGTCCTGTATTGCGATTTTATCAACCCTTGATACAGTAAAGTTGCTGTCAGCAGGGATTCTAAGAGAGTAAACCACCACTCGGTCATAGCAGTGGTTAAACTCAAGCCGGTGAAGGCTCTGCCTAAAGTCTATGAGGCCTTCTTGCTTAAAGGTTTCACGAGCAGTTGCTTTGCTGATGACACCTGCTTCGTATAGTCCCGGATAGACCAAAGATTGCCGTTTTGAGCCAGCAATCTGATCGTATGAGAACGCTGGTGTTCCACGCTTTAGGGGGATAAACCGCAGCTTCATCTTTGGAATGCGTTTTTTGCATGTTCCCCACGTCAACGGAAACAAATTCAGCCTCCTTAGCGCTCAGCGACGCGCTCCCCATACCGCCACCCGCTCCACAAACATCTGCGCCAGGGCCGCAATGGCGCTGTTGCCGGGCAGCCTCTCTTCATTGATATACATCACCAGCGAACTGCTGCGTCGGCGACCCTGCAACAGCGGAAGGGCGCGCAGTTCGCCGCTCTTCAGCAGCCCGGCGATATTCTGTTCCGGTAACCAGCCATAGCCCAGCTGATGCTGGACTGCTTCAATCGCGGCGGAGAGCGTCGTGAAGGACCAGTTTTCCGCCTGAGCGCCACTGACCTCGGATTGCTGCTGTTGCTGCCGATCCAGGATGGTGATGCAGGGCCAGCGAGCCAGCGTGGTGGCACTCAGCGGGGCAGGTTCACTGTGCAGCGGATGATCACGATGGGCAACGGCCACGAAATCGACGCTCATCAGGCTCTCGCCGGCAACAGGGGCATCGCCATATTGCGCGACCAGCCAGAGGTCAGCCTGCTGCTCAGCCAGCCTTTCCGGCGTTTCGCTGCGAACAATTTCGCTGAACCAGATGCGGACATGGGGGTAGCGCTGCTGAAAGGTCTGCAGCACATCAAACAGCAGAGGTTTAGGCAGCGTCGCGTCCACCATCAGATCGATGCGCGAACGTTCACCCCGCTGCAGCGCATGCGCCTTAGCTTCAAGCGCGCTGAATCCCTCCAGCAATGGACGAACCTGAGCCAGTAGCTGATGTCCCTCGGCAGTGAGGACGGCGCGCCGCCCCTCCTGCTGCAGCAGTGTCAGACCCAGCCGCTGCTGAAGCAGGCTAAGCTGATAGCTCAGTGAAGACTGGCTGCGATGATGCTTTTCTGCGGCCAGCGCAAAGCTCCCTTCATTCACCACCGCGTCGAGCAGCGCCCACTGTTCCAGTGTCGTTTTATACATGGCAACTCATCGAAAAATTGGATTATTCAGTGCTAAAAATAGCGTTATTCATCTCATCTGTAACGCGTAATAATCTCCTTAAGGCAAATAAATGAGGAATTGACCATGAGCACTTTTGATAAACATGACCTGTCAGGCATCGTTGGCAAACACCTGGTTTACACCTATGACAACGGCTGGAATTACGAGCTTTACATCAAAAATGCCAGCACGATCGACTATCGCATCCACAGCGGCATGGTGGGTAATCGCTGGGTTAAAAATCAGCATGTCTATGTCGTCCGTCTGGCGCAGGATGTCTATAAAGTTTCCTGGACCGAACCTACCGGCACCGATGTCAGCCTGGCCGTGAACCTGGCGGATAAAATCTTCCACGGCACCATCTTCTTCCCGCGCTGGGTAATGAATAATCCGGAAAAAACCGTCTGTTTCCAGAATGACCATCTGGAAGAGATGGCTGCCTTCCGCGAAGCAGGTCCGGCTTACCCAACCGAAGTCATTGACGAGTTCGCGACGCTGACTGTGATCCGCGATGTGGGCGAAAATAACGAAAGCGTGATCGACTGCCCGCCCGATCAGCTGCCCGCTGACTTCCCGGAAAATCTGAAAAACTGATAGCAGGGAGAAGAGGCCATTAAGGCCTCTTCTGCGCCGCTGTGTCTGGCCGGTGGCATCGATGGCCAGTCCTGCAAACCGCACCTTTCTATTCCTGCCCGTTATCGATTCCGCCCCGATACTTCTCTTAAACCGCGATAAACCTGACATTTTTCGGGGCTAATTTCCCCGGCATGCGGTACGCTCGGGACCGTCCGTTTACGCACAATCAGCCCGCGCAGACGGCGAACCGGACGGGCAGAATGGGCGTAGTCGATTATGTTGTATTTTTGTAAACAGATTAACAAACAGACGAAATCCTGCTATTCTGCCCTCCGCGAAACCGGGCACCTCAACCTGGACAAGAAAAGGGAAGGTTGTTCTCCATAAGTGAGCAAGGTGGTCGGAAAGCCCTACATAATGAGAGCGAGGATAACGTCGTGCTAGAAGAATACCGTAAGCACGTTGCCGAGCGTGCTGCCCAGGGAATTGTTCCTAAGCCTTTAGAGGCTTCCCAGATGGCCGCGCTGGTTGAACTGCTGAAAAATCCACCTGCGGGTGAAGAAGAATTTCTGACCGATTTACTGGTCAACCGAGTCCCACCTGGCGTCGATGAAGCGGCGTATGTCAAAGCCGGTTTCCTGGCGGCTGTTGCCAAAGGCGAAGCAACCTCTCCTCTGATCTCTCCTGAAAAAGCGGTCGAACTGCTCGGTACCATGCAGGGCGGTTATAACATTCATCCGTTGATCGAGGCGCTGGACGACAGCCGACTGGCCCCCATCGCGGCCAAAGCCCTTTCACACACCCTGCTGATGTTCGACAACTTCTATGATGTCGAAGAGAAAGCCAAAGCGGGCAATGAATACGCGAAGCAGGTCATGCAATCCTGGGCCGATGCGGAATGGTATCTGTCACGTCCTGAGCTGGCCGAAAAGATCACGGTCACGGTATTCAAGGTAACGGGCGAAACCAACACCGACGACCTCTCTCCGGCCCCGGATGCCTGGTCACGTCCTGACATCCCGCTGCACGCTCTGGCGATGCTGAAAAATGCCCGCGAAGGCATTGAGCCGGATGAGCCGGGCAATATCGGCCCGATCAAACAGATCGAAGCGCTGCAGGCCAAAGGCTATCCGCTGGCTTACGTCGGTGACGTGGTCGGAACCGGCTCATCCCGTAAATCCGCCACCAACTCGGTGCTGTGGTTCATGGGCGACGACATCCCGAACGTGCCAAACAAAAAAGGCGGCGGCGTGGTGTTGGGCAGCAAAATTGCGCCTATCTTCTTCAACACCATGGAAGATGCGGGCGCACTGCCGATTGAAGTGGACGTCAACGACCTGAACATGGGCGATGTCATCGACATCTATCCCTACAAAGGTGAAGTGCGTAACCACGAAACCAACGACCTGCTGGCCAGCTTCGAACTGAAAACCGAAGTGCTGATTGACGAAGTGCGCGCCGGTGGCCGTATTCCGCTGATCATCGGCCGTGGCCTGACCACCAAGGCGCGCGAGTCGCTGGGTCTGCCGCACAGCACCGTATTCCGTCAGGCGAAAGATGTTGCGGAGAGCACCCGTGGCTTCTCACTGGCGCAGAAAATGGTCGGCCGCGCCTGTGGCGTGACCGGTGTGCGTCCTGGCGCGTATTGCGAACCGAAGATGACTTCCGTGGGATCGCAGGATACCACCGGTCCGATGACCCGTGACGAGCTGAAAGATCTGGCTTGCCTGGGCTTCTCGACCGATCTGGTGATGCAGTCCTTCTGCCACACCGCCGCCTATCCTAAGCCGGTCGATGTGAACACGCACCACACGCTGCCAGACTTCATCATGAACCGTGGCGGTGTCTCACTGCGTCCGGGTGACGGCATTATCCACAGCTGGCTGAACCGTATGCTGCTGCCGGATACCGTCGGAACCGGCGGTGACTCCCATACCCGTTTCCCTATCGGTATCTCTTTCCCGGCCGGTTCGGGCCTGGTGGCGTTTGCCGCGGCAACGGGCGTCATGCCGCTCGACATGCCGGAATCGGTCCTGGTGCGCTTCAAAGGCAAGATGGAACCCGGTATTACCCTGCGCGATCTGGTTCACGCCATTCCGCTTTATGCCATCAAACAGGGCCTGCTGACCGTTGAGAAGAAAGGTAAGAAAAACATCTTCTCTGGCCGCATCCTGGAGATTGAAGGTCTGCCGGATCTGAAAGTTGAGCAGGCGTTTGAACTGTCCGATGCGTCAGCAGAGCGTTCTGCGGCGGGCTGTACCATTAAGCTGGATAAAGCGCCAATCATCGAATATCTCAACTCCAACATCGTGCTGCTGAAGTGGATGATCGCAGAAGGTTACGGCGATCGTCGTACGCTGGAGCGTCGCGTGGAGAGCATGGAGAAATGGCTGGCCGATCCTCAGCTGCTGGAAGCCGATGCGGATGCGGAATACGCCGCCGTGATCGAGATCGATCTGGCTGATATCAAAGAGCCGATCCTCTGTGCCCCTAACGATCCAGACGATGCCCGTCTGCTCTCGGACGTTCAGGGCGAGAAGATCGACGAAGTGTTTATCGGCTCGTGCATGACCAACATCGGTCACTTCCGTGCTGCCGGTAAGCTGCTGGACAGCCACAAAGGTCAGCTGCCAACCCGTCTGTGGGTGGCACCGCCAACCAAGATGGATGCCGCACAGCTGACCGAAGAGGGCTACTACAGCGTCTTCGGTAAAAGCGGTGCGCGTATCGAGATCCCGGGCTGTTCACTCTGCATGGGTAACCAGGCACGTGTGGCAGACGGTTCGACAGTGGTTTCCACCTCGACCCGTAACTTCCCGAACCGTCTGGGTACCGGCGCAAACGTCTATCTGGCGTCTGCCGAGCTGGCTGCCGTTGCATCACTGCTGGGCCGGCTGCCTACGCCTGATGAGTATCAGCAATTTATGGCGCAGGTCGATAAAACGGCCAGCGACACCTATCGCTATCTCAACTTCGACCAGCTGGCGCAGTACACCGACAAAGCGGAAGGCGTGATTTTCCAGACCGCAGTCTGATCCTTCACCTTGTAAGCATGCATAAGGGGCGATGATTCGCCCCTTTTTTTCGTCTTCGCGCCGGTCACCGGCACGATCAAAAGCTGGATTTCGCCTGACAGCCTGTAATAATGCGCGACGTGTCACATTATGCTGCAAAGCCAGCCGTGACACTCATTGAGTGACGCGACGACGTTGAGAGGAACGGGCGATGGAATATGAATTTTTACGCGATGTGACCGGACAGATTAAGGTCCGCATGTCGATGGATCATGAAGCGGTCGGCCACTGGTTCAACGAAGAGGTGAAAAACGATCCGGGTCTGCTGGATGAAGTCGAAGCCGCTATCGAAGACGTCAAGGGCAGCGTGCGACAGTGGCAGCGCATCGGCAGCGAATACACCATCCTGGTGGATGAGGAGGAGGTGATGATTCGCGCCAACCTGCTGGCGCTGGAAGATGACGGCATGGAGGAGGGGATGAACTACTACGACGAAGAGAGCCTCTCATTCTGCGGCATTGAAGATTTTCTGCTGGTCATCGCCGCGTACCGCCAGTTTGTGAACCAGTATGGCAATCCCGTCCGGCGCTAAATGCCGGACAGGTGGCGCTTCACGTCTGGCCGGGATGTGAAACCGCCCGGCGGCCGGGGCAGGTTAGCTCAGCGAGGCGCCACCGCAGATCACCAGTTGCTGGCCGGTGATTGCCGCTGCTGAGGGAGAGAGCAGGAACGCCACCAGATCGGCCACTTCCTGCGGCTGAATATAGCGGCCTATCGGCGGCAGGCGCGGCGGTGAACTGGCGCGGCCCGGCTGGTGCAGCATCGGTGTTTCGGTCGCACCGGGGGCCACGATATTGGCGGTAATGCCACGCGGAGCCAGTTCTGCCGCCCAGCTGCGCACCATGCCGATCATCGCTGATTTGGTCGCCACGTACTGACTGCGGCCTGCGGCACCGCCTGACGTACGGCTCCCCAGCAGCAGCACTCTCCCGCCTGCCGCCATCCGCGGCGCAAATTGGTTCGTCAGCTGTTCCGCAGCGGCCACGTGCAGCTGCCACAGACGGGCGCTGGCCGCCAAATCCAGTTCCCCCAGCGGCGCGGCCTGCATCATACCCGCGGCATGGATCACTGCCTGCGGCACAGGCAGTTGTTCCAGCAGCACCTGCAGGGCAGCGCTGTCACTGATGTCGATCTGATGACTCTGCCAGCCCGGTTCTGTGCGGCTGACCGCCGAACGGCTCAGGCCGATCACCTGCCAGCCGTCACTCAGTAAGCGGTCACAAATCGCCTGACCGATGCCGGAGCTGGCACCGGTCACCAGCGCCATCCGTTCATTCACGCGTCACCTCCCTGCACCCATGACTCCTCAATCCGCACATATTTGATCGCCTGACGATACCAGGTATAGGCGATATGCAGTTCGCCATGCAGACCCTCTTTGATGCTGGGATAGGAGAACTCACGGTTTAACTTCTGCTGCGAGTTATTGGTCATACAGTAGCCATCGCCTTCGTCCAGATTGCGCTGCAGCGGCCAGCTTTTGCCGCCATCTGTTGAGATCGCCAGTGTCATGGGCGCTCGGGGCGCACCCCAGAAGGCGGTACGGCCGCTGTGTACCACCGCTTCGGCGGCCACCGCCACCTCACCGTCCTCTTCATCATCTTCAATTTCGTCATAGAGCGACAGGCGACGTTCGCTGGCACCTTCAGCGCTCATGGCGTTAAACACCAGCGCCAGATGACCGTTGCGCAGCGTCGTGACCTGAATAGAGGAGTTGTTATTTGGCAGCGACAGCGCTTCGGGTGCGCTCCAGCTCTCTCCCTGATCAAACGAGCGGCTCTGGTAGATGTGATCGGCCCAGCGACTGCGGTAGAGCGCCAGCAGCGAGCCATCCTCCAGCAGGGTGACGTTCATATGGACGCAGCCGGTACTGTCAGGCACGCTGACATCGCGCCAGCTCCGGCCTTTATCCTCCGAGATTTTCACGGCGCTGACATCATAGTTTCCCACCCATTTTTCACCGGGCGGCGTCAGGCAGTAAAAGACTGGCAGCAGCCAGTTGCCATTCGGCAGCACCACGATCGGCTGGCGAATAAAGGTGCCAGGCTTATCCAGCAGGGTGTCGATCGCGCCCCAGCTCCGGCCCAGATCGTGAGACTGACGATAGCGCACGATGGCGGTGTCCTGATTACCGGACTTCTGCGCCGTCCAGAGCAGCCACAGGACCTGATCGGGATCGAGGAACAGCACCGGATTCTGCTCGGACCGCGTCGGATCCTCAGAGAGTTTCTGCGCCTCACTCCAGCGATCGCTGCCTTTCTGCAGCCGTGAACACCAGACAGAGATATCGGCGATCCCCTCCTGGGTGCCGCCAAACCAGACGCAGAGCAGATCGCCATCCGGCAGCGGCAGCAGGTTAGCCGCATGGTTTTGCGGGCAGGAGGAGGGCAGCATCGCAACCTGCTGCGCGCTATCCTGCGGATGCGGCGCAAGCTGGCCGGTGCGTTCGGCGGTGACGGTTTCCTGAGTCATATTAGGCTCCACTCTTTTGTGCATTGCGTTGCGGTTGAGGCTGAGACTGGCGTGACGGGATGCAGCGGTCAATCACCATAATGATCGCCGGCGTGGCCAGCGCCACATACATATTATCGATGCCAAAAGGATTCCCCATCAGGAACCAGACGGAGGTGACCAGACAGGAACCAATCAGACCGGCGTTGGCGCCGCGTGTGCTCTTAAACCACGGCAGATAGAACGCCATGATCGCCACGACGGTGATCGACAGGCGAATCGCGCGGGTAAAGAAGGAGAGCTTCAGCACTTCCGGGAAGAACAGCACAAACAGCAGCGGAAAGAAGCCGATGGCAATCGAGAACCAGCGCGTCACTTTGAACTCGCGCTCTGGCGTAGGGTGACGGTAAGGAACATAAAAATCTTTCACCACCAGCGAGGCGATCGCCAGCGCCACGGTGCCGACGCTGACGAAAATCGATGCCACCAGCGAGGTCGTCACGATGCCAGCCAGCCAGGGGGACATATCCTGCAGAAACACCGGCAGTGCATAGAGGCTCTTGATGTCGGGATGGGCAAACTTCGCCGCCACGCCGATCAGTGCCATCGCCAGGCCGATAGGCAGGCAGAAGAAGAAGGCGACCCACGTGGCACGCTTAGCGGATTTGACATCTTTGGTCGAGGAGATCGCCTGGATCACAAACTGGGTGCAGAAGATCGAGCCCACGGTTCCGATCAGCCAGGCCACAATGGTACTGGCCCCGACGTGACCATCCCACGTCCAGTAGAAGGCGGGCATTTTCTCGATCATCGGGGCCACGCCGCCGGTCATCTTCAGCGCCACGTAGAGGATAATCAGGATCCCGATGTACTTAATGGCGCTGTGCAGCAGCGTCACCCAGGCCACCCCTTTCATGCCGCCAAACGCGAAGTAGAAGGTACTCACCACCGCGGTAATAAAGGCCGCCTGGGTCAGGTCGATCTTCAGCACGGTAGAGATCGCCGCCGCGCCGCTGATGTAGTTGCCGACGTTCACCAGCAGCAGCGCATAGATCATGATCAGCGAAATAATGTTTTTGGTCGAACTGCCATATTTTTCGGCGATCGCCCCGGAAATGGTGATCTTACCGGTGTTGTAGATGCGCTTCACCAGGATCAGACCAAACAGCGGGAAGCCAATCGCCGCGCCGATCACTGACCAGGAAGCGGCGAAGCCATTTTCAAAGGCGGCCTGCGCAGTGCCGATCGTGGATTTTGCCCCGATATATTCCGACATCAGCATGATGCCGACGATAAAGGCGGGCATGGCGCGGGAGCCTTCCATAAAGTCACCGCTGCTTTTACTGCGCAGCCGCCAGGTCAGCCAGGTGGTGAACAGGATATAGGCGACCACCATGCCTACGATCAGTAAGGTGCTCTCAGTTGAAAATGCGTTCATCATAACCTCGATTGTGCTGGCAGATGGCGACCATCAGGTTCGTTCTCATCTGACCGGTAGGAGACAAAGGCGATGGCGTTTATTGCAGGTAGTGGGTGACGATCTGACGGATCTGCTGCTGCTCTTCGGCGCTGAACTGCACCGCATAGCGGCTTTCACCCACCTCGAAGCCCAGCAGGCTGACCGCTTTTTTCACGGCGGCCGGTGAGAAACCGATGCTGTAGAGCGCCGTGCGCAGACCGGTGACGTTCTCCTGAGCCTGCTGCGAACCGGCAATATCGCCGGCAGCGAAGCGCGCCCAGATAGCGTTAATCGCCTCCGGGGCCACGTTGGCCAGCCCGGAAATGGCGGCGGAGCAGCCCTCAACAAACCCCTGATGGATCAGCGAGTCGGGGCCATTCAGCACATCAAAACCGTCACAGTCGGCGGTGGCCTGCAGGAAGCCGCGCAGGCTGTCATAACTGCCCGCCGAATCTTTGATGCCGATGATGTTGGGATGGGCGGCCAGCGAGCGCACCGTCTCCGGCTGCAGCGTATTGCCGGTGCGCGCCGGGATGTTGTAGAGGAACAGCGGCACCGTCAGCGCGTCAGCCACGCGCCGGTAGTGATCGATAAGCTCCTGCTGTTTCAGCGGCACAAACCAGGGAGTGATCGCGGAGACGGCATCCACGCCCAGGCGGGCGATCTGTGTGCCGAGCCGGATCGTTTCACGCGTCGAGATTTCGCCGATGTGCGCTACTACCGCCGCGCGGCCGCTGACTTCATCCACGCAGGTGGCAGTGACGGCGAGCTTTTCCTGCTCGTTCAGCACAAAGAATTCGCCGTTGGTGCCGCAGCAGAAGATGCCGTTACCGGCCCGGAGCTGTCGTCTGACCTGCTCACGCTGTCTCACCGGATCAAAAGCGCCGTCACGATCGAAGGTGGTGACGATGGCGGTCAGTACGCCGCATATTTTCTTATTCATGACAATCCTCATTACGCCTGGCAGGAAGGAAACAGGGTCAGATAGACCGCGCGCACATCGTCAGCGGTGACCGCCATCGGGACATTTTTCATCAGGCGCTGCACGTCGAGCGCGGCTTCCACCAGATAGGGCAGGTGATCCGGGCCGATGCCCAGCGCTTCCAGACTGGCAGGCAGCTGCAGACGCGCCACCAGTGCGGTGAAGTAGTCGACCAGCGCATGGGACTTCGCTTCATCACTTAAACGGCGGTCAGCATCGGGCAGCAGGTCATAGGCCTGAGCGAATTTACTCACCGCCGCCGGACGGACAAAGCGCATGCAGGGGGCCAGCAGAATGGCATTCGCCACGCCGTGCGGCAGATGATATTTGCCGCCGAGCGGGTAGGAGAGGGCGTGCACCAGATGCGTGCCGGCATGGGCAATCGACGCGCCGCCATAATAAGAGGCCCACAACATCTCCAGTCGTGCCTGCAGATTCTCCGGCTCCCGCAGCGTGGTTTCGAGATTGGCGAACAGCTTCTTCATCCCGATCAGCGCATAGTTATCGCTGACCGGATTGGCGACGCAGGCGGTAAAGCACTCGATCAGGTGGCAGAGGGCATCAATACCGGTTGAGGAGGCGATGTGTGCGGGCATGCTGGTGGTGAGTTCCGGCAGCAGCGCGACGACATCGGGCAGCATAATCGGGGAAATAATGCCGACTTTGGTCTCCTTCTCCGGGATCGCCAGAATCGCATTGGGCGTGGCTTCGGAGCCGGTACCCGCGGTGGTCGGAATCAGCATGGAGCGGGTGCGGTGCTGCGGTTTCTCCCCCGCCAGCAGGGCTTCCAGCGACGGGGCCGCATCCACGCACAGCACCGACAGCAGCTTTGCCACATCCAGCACGCTGCCACCGCCGATACCGATCACCATGTCAGCCCTGCGCGACGTGAGTGCGGCAAGAAGGGCGGCCACATCATGCTGGCTCGGCTCGGGGGGAACACTGTTCACCACGCTGATGTGGGGGATCTGCTCCCGGAGTTGCCCCAGCAGCGCCTGCACAGCCGGAATCGCTTCAATGTTCCGGTCAGTTACCACTACCGCGGATGAAACCCCCTCCAGCAGATAGCGCATGTCGTTTAACGCCTGATAGCCGCTGATCACCGTGCTGTTAATGTTCATTTCATACCCTTATGTCGATCGCGTCTGAGCAGATGATTAACTTTGCTCATCTCAATGCGAGGTCAGTCACTCTGTATGGCTAATTTTATAGGGCATATCGATTTCGATTAATTTGAAGTTGCTCACATATAATCAATTATGATTGAATATAATCAATGGCAGCGGCAATCGCCTGACAGGAGTGAGGATGGGCTCATCATTATGGAAAACGCCGGTACTGGTCATCGCCGATGACTTTACCGGTGCCAACGATGCGGGAAGCGGACTGGCGCAGGCCGGCGCAGGCGTTCAGGTGCTGTTCGACACCCGGGGCGCGTTGCCAGAGACGGCAGATGTGCTGGTCGTCAGCACGGAGAGTCGGGCGACCAGCGCCACCCAGGCGGCAGAGCGCGTCACGCAGGCGGTGCGGCACTTCGCGGCGCAGTTTCAGCACGGCTGGCTGTTCAAAAAGATCGACTCCACGCTGCGCGGCAATATCGGCGCTGAAACGGTGGCGGCACTGAAGGCCAGTGCGAAAACGCTGGCGCTGGTTGCACCGGCGGTGCCACGACTGGGCCGCACCACGTGCGGAGGTCACGTCCGGGTCCATCAGCGTCTGCTCACGGACACCGAATTTGCCAGCGATCCGAAAACCCCGATCGCCAGCGCCAGCGTTCTCGAACAGATGCAGATCGCCGGCAGCGTGATCGATCTTGCCACGCTGCGCAGCGACCGGCTTGATGCGGTGCTGGCGGCGGCGCACGGCATCGTCGTGGTGGATGCTGAAACCGGGGCGGACCTGGCGCGACTGATCGCCGCGGCTGCGCGGCTGCGCGAGACGCCGCTGCTGGTCGGTGCCGCCGGATTAAGCGATGCGCTGGGCGCCGCGCTCCGGGTGCGAACGCCCCGGCCGGTGCTGGCGGTGGTGGGATCGATGAGCGAGAGCGGGCAGCAGCAGGTTGCCACGCTGATCAGCCGGCGTGACGCAGCGAGAGTGGATGTCGATATCCGGCAGCTGTTCCGGCAGCCCGCCTGGCCCGATCGGGATCGCTGGATCGACGAGGCGGCTGCGGCACTGCGGGCCGGTCGCCATACGGTGATCACCACCTGCCAGCACGAGGCGCAGCGGCACGAGATTGCGCAGCTCTGTCAGCACTTCAGTATGACGCGCCAGCAGCTGGGGGAGGCGATCTGCCAGTTTCTCGGCGAGATCACTTACCGGCTCTGCCTGAGTGCGCAGCCGCATGCGCTCTATCTGTCGGGAGGGGATGTGGCGATGGCCGTCGCCGGGGCACTGGGTGCCAGCGGCTTTACCATTCAGGGTCTGGTGGCGGGCTGTGTGCCGCACGGGGTTCTGCTTAACAGTGAATTTACTCTGCCGGTGATGACCAAAGCGGGTGGCTTTGGTGATGAAAACACCCTGGTAGCAGCCATTGATTTTATTGAGGAGAAGTCGAGTGAGTAAAATTATTGCGATCACCATGGGCGACCCGGCGGGCATCAGCCCGGAAATCATCATTAAATCGCTCTCTGAAGGTGAGCTGAATGGCATTCCTGCCGTGGTGATTGGCTGCGCCAGTACACTGCGCCGTATTCTGGCGATGAACATTACGCCCCAGGCCGAGCTGCGGGTCCTTGACCGGGTGCAGGATGCCCGCTTTGCTCCCGGCATCATCAACGTGATTGACGAGCCGCTGGCTGACCCCGACGCGCTGAAACCCGGCGTGGTGCAGAAAGAGGCGGGCGATCTGGCGTGGCGCTGTGTGAAACGTGCCACGGCGCTGGCGCTGGCGGGCGACGTGCAGGCGATTGCCACCGCGCCGCTGAACAAAGAGGCGATGCATGCGGCCGGTCATCTCTACCCGGGGCACACGGAGCTGCTGGCCCACCTTACTGACACCCGGGATTACGCCATGGTGCTCTACACCGATAAGCTGAAGGTGATTCACGTCACCACCCACATTGCGCTGCGTAAGTTCCTCGACACGCTGAACCAGCCGCGCATTAAAACGGTCATTGGTATGGCAGACACTTTCCTGCGGCGCGTCGGTTATCAGGCTCCGCGCATCGCCGTGGCGGGCGTCAATCCCCATGCCGGTGAGAACGGGCTGTTTGGCGATGAGGAGATCACCACCGTTGCACCTGCCATTCAGGCGATGAAAGCGCAGGGGATAGATGTCGCCGGGCCGTGCCCGCCGGACACGGTGTTCCTGCAATGCCAGGAGGGGCACTATGACATGGTGGTCGCGATGTACCACGATCAGGGGCATATCCCGCTGAAGCTGCTGGGCTTCTATGACGGCGTCAACATTACCGCCGGCCTGCCGTTTATCCGCACCTCTGCGGACCACGGCACCGCCTTTGATATCGCCTGGACAGGTAAAGCGAAGTCTGAGAGCATGGCGATCTCCATCAAACTCGCGATGCAGCTCGCATAGGGAAATATGAAGGGACAGAGCCGTCTTGACCAGATTATGGATTATCTGAAAAGCCATAATCTGGTGACTGTTGAGCAACTGGTCAGTGCGATCTCCGCCTCACCCGCCACGATTCGCCGTGATTTGATCAAGCTGGATAAAGAGGGCGTGATCAGCCGCAGTCACGGTGGTGTCACCCTGAATCGGTTTATTCCCGCCCAGCCGACCACCCTGGAGA
>NZ_PUGA01000023.1:0-80500 GCF_003236725.1 Pantoea sp. ARC270 | reverse complement strand
ATGGTGCGACGCCTGATCGCCCTGAGCAGCGGGCCGGTGGCGCTGATGGGCGGCGTGGCCGCGCCGATTCAGCGCTGGCTGGATGAAGATATTCAGGCCCGGCTGGTGGTGCCGCAGGGCGATGCCCTGAGCGGGGCGCTGACCCTGGCGCAGCAGCTGACGCCTGCCGATTACCGATCTCAAGCGGGCTGAGCTGCCTCAGCCCGATAACCCGAGGAATCTATGACCGCTCCCAACGTAACCGCGCGCATTCTGCGGTTGATTGTCGAAAATGCGCCAATCAGCCAGTCAGATCTGAAAGTTCGCAGCGGACTGAGCATGTCGACCGTCTCACAGGCAACCAACCGCCTGCTGACGCAGGAGATTGTGCAGGAGCTGGGGCTGCGTCGCGTGTCGATGGGGCGGCCAAAAACCCTGCTGGGGCTCAACCCCGACCGCGCCAGCGTGATTGGGATTCAGCTCAATGCGGAACGCAACCTGATCGTCATGACCGATCTCAGCGGCAACCTGCTGGGCGAACAGCAGATGCCGAAAGGCACGCTGACGCTGCGCCAGCTTGGCGATGCGCTGGCGAAGTTTCTGCGCGGCGTGGAGGAGAAGCGGGTGGGGGCCATTGGCCTGGCGCTGTCGGGGCTGGTCGATGCTGAAAACGGCTACTGCATCCGCTCCAAGGTGCTGGGCTGGGATAACGTTCCGATTGCGCGCCTGCTTGAAGAGCGCTTCTCGCTGCCGGTCTTCATTGAAAACGACGCCAACGCCATGGCCATGGCCGCGCTGGTGTTTGGTCAGCTCGGCAATGCGCAGTCGGCGGTAATCGCCACCTACGGCAAAGGGATCGGCGCGGGGATCATCCTTAATCGTCAGCTCTATCGCGGTCGTCACGGCAAGGCGGGCGAGATTGGTAACGGGCTGGTGGGCGACGGTTCGCTGCGCCTGCTGGAAGATGTCGCCTCCTCGCGCGCCATTCTGCAGCGGGTGGCGGAGCAGGATGCGGAGGGCGTGACGCTGCAGGCGCTGGATCAGCGGCCCACGCCAGAGGTGCTGGCGGCGCTGGAAGAGGCGGGACGTGAACTGGGCATTTCGCTGGCAAACCTGTCGGTGGCCTACGATCCGGATGTGGTCTATCTGGCGATGGAGCCGCACATGGCATCACGCATTCTGCTCGATCACATCACCCAGAGTTTTCAGGCCTACCGGCTGAAACTGACGCCACAGATGACGCCGCTGCAGTTTCTGACGGAATCGAACCGGATGTGGGCGCTGGGCGCGGCGGGATTTGCCGTTAACCGCTTGCTCGATCTGCTGGCAGCCCAGGCCGACGAAGAGCCGGTCACCTGAGTTAACACTCGAATAAAAACGGGCGCTAAGCGCCCGTTTTTGTTTCCGCGCTTCTCCTAGCGCAGGCGCAGACCCTGCTCATCAAACAGCAGGCAGTGCGCGGCAGAGATGCCCAGTCCCACCTGCGCACCGAGATCGCGCGGGGTGGCCTCACGCTCTTCCACCACCAGCATCTGTTCACGTCCGATATCCAGATAGAGATAGTTGGTGTGACCCAGCATCTCGCCATAGGCCAGCTCGCCGTGAAAACGCAGGGCGTCCGGCGTCTGCGCGGCAGGCTGAAAATGCTCGGGACGGATGCCCAGCGTGACGGTCTGGCCCTCGCGGCAGGCAGCCGCAAGGGGCATGACCAGCCCCTCAATCTTCAGCTCCGGCACCCGCAGCTGCACTTCACCTTCGCCCGTCGCGCTGATCTCGGCGCGCAGAAAGTTCATCTTCGGCGATCCGATAAACCCGGCGACAAACAGATTATCCGGGTCGTGATAGAGCGTCAGCGGTGCGCCGACCTGCTCAATCCGGCCCTGACGCAGCACCACGATGCGGTCAGCCAGGGTCATTGCCTCCAGCTGATCGTGGGTGACATAAATCATGGTGTTACCGAGTGAAGCGTGCAGGCGGGCGATCTCGATCCGCATCTGCAGACGCAGTTCGGCATCCAGGTTGGAGAGCGGTTCATCGAACAGGAAAATACGCGGATGGCGAATGATGGCGCGGCCAATCGCCACGCGCTGCCGCTGTCCACCAGAAAGCGCACGCGGCAGGCGGTCGAGCAGTTCCGTCAGGTGCAGCCGTGCTGCCGTCTGCGCAATGGCCTGGTTGATCTCCGCTTTCGACTTTTTCATGACCTCCAGCGGATAGGCCAGATTGCCGCGCACCGTCATGTTGGGGTAGAGCGCATAGGACTGAAACACCATCGCGATGCCGCGCTCGGTGGCGGGCTGCTGCGTCATATCCTGCCCCTCAATCAGCAGCTGACCGCTGCTGATCTCCTCCAGCCCGGCGATCATCCGTAACAGCGTCGATTTGCCGCAGCCGGAAGGGCCGACAAACACCACAAATTCGCCGCTGTTGATCGTCAGATCGATGCCATGAATGACATTGACGTGCTCATACGACTTCTTCACATTCTGCAAGCGCAGGCTGGTCATCGGCTACCTCACTCAGAGTAACTGGCCCATGTAGATGGCATTACTGCGCAGGATAGGGGTGAACCCCATACGCGTATAGAAGGCGCACACCTGCTCGTTCTGCAGGCTGACGCCAAGATGGACACCGCTGACCCCGGCGGCCCGCAGCGCCGCCAGCTCATGCTCAATCATCCGGCGGCCCCAGCCCCCTTTCTGGGCGGCTGGCAGCAGGTTGATATGCAGATGCGCGGGCCAGCGGGTCACCAGCGTCTCCGCGGCCTGATCGGGCTGGCGGATGGCGTCGAGCACTTTACTGTCGAGCGGGGCGCTGGCGCTGCGGTCGCGATATTTCTCCTGCAGTTGCGGCCACCATTCGGCGTCGAGCTGATCCTCAAACGCGCGGGTGTCAGGCACGGCCACAACGTAACCCTGCACCTCACCGTCACGCTCCAGCACAAAGGCGAAGTCAGGCGCAAACCGCGCGTAGGGCACGGCAAAACGCTGGCCGGGATAGTCGGGATCGGAGTAGAGCGCGCGGGCATCGCCACCGGCATCCGCTGTTTCCAGGCAGATACGGTAGAGCGCCGGGAAGTCCGCCGGCGTGGCCGGACGAATGACACCTTGATTCGCCATGGTGAAGTCTCATGAGTGAGTGAAACGGTCAGGGAGTAAACAGATCCACAGGATAAAGTTACGTTAATGAATGTGGACTTAGTTTTCAAGATAGAATAATTCCCTTATCGCACTAACGCTGACGGTTAAGCAATCTTTCACGGCGTCATGATGCACAACTGTGATCGCCAGCACGCCCGCAGGGCGGCGGCTGGCGGCAGATTCAGCGCCGGTAAAAAGAGAAAAGTGTGAGCGTGATAGGATTTTCGTATGGTTTATCAGGGTGTTATTTTGTCATTATAGCCTGGCGATCTCCTGCTGTGAAAAGCGCGCGGTGCACGCTGCCGCCGCGGTTAACAGGCGTCAGACCAGCGTGATGTGCTGATATTCACGCCAGGTTGCTGTTTATTTGCGCGCGCTCACAGCGTTGCAATTCCCGCGGCAGGTTGTTTGACTTTATTTTTTTATTAAAGTAAGTATGAATCAGTGCGTTTGTGTGCGGCTTCAGCCTGCAGGATGTCAGGCGGTGAGATGCAGGGATGCCGATTCTGGTCTGAAGAAGGTGAGCATAATGTCTGTTTCCTCCGTTCGTTCGTTCCGAATTCGCAATGTGGGTCGGCTGCTGGCAGCGGGCCTGCTGGCAGGCAGCGTCTCGCAGGCCGCCCACGCCGCCGTGACCCTTAATGAGTGGGATATCTACAACTATCCGCAGCAGACCGCCGCGGTGGATGAGGGGATCAAAGAGTTCTCTCAGCAGAATCCCGGCATTGTTATCAACCGCTCGGTGCACTCCTTTGAAGATACCCGCATCCCGCTTAAGCTGGCGCTGACCGCCGGTGACGGCCCGCAGATTGCGCAGGTCAACCAGGGCGGCGGGGATATGGGCTCGCTGGTTAAAGATAAGCTGCTGCTGCCGCTCGACAGCTACGCAGCCAGCTATGGCTGGACGACCCGTTTTCCGGACTCGATTCTGAAACGTAACCGCTGGTCAGACAGCGGTGAATTTGGCAGTGGCAAACTCTACGGCATCGCCAGCCTGGGGGAGATGGTCGGACTCTATTACAACAAAGCGCTGCTGGATAAAGCGGGCATTCCGGTGCCGAAAACGCTGGCAGAGCTGGAAAGCGCCATGGCGAAACTCAAATCGCAGGGCACCGCGCCGATGATGCTGGGGCTGCTGGACGGCAACATGGGCCAGCAGCTGCTCAGCACTCTGTGGCAGGCCCAGATCGAGAGCCGTGACCGCAAGACGCTGGATAACCTGATTTACGATGTGGGCGGCACCTTCAGGGACAGCAAGCTGGTCAACGCCGCCACCATGATGAAGAGCTGGACCGACAAAGGCTACTTCTTCCCCGGCTTCCAGGGCATTGGCCATGACGATGCCGCCACCCTGTTCCAGAACGGTCAGGCGGCGTTTCTGGTCAGTGGCACCTGGTACCTCGGCCAGTTCAAAGACAACAAAGATATTCACTTCGCGGCGATGCCTGCCGGTGAAGGTGTGAAGCAGCCGCTGATGGTGGGGGGCACCGATCTGGCGTTCTCCATCACCAGCACCGCCAAAGGCAAAGATCAGCAGGAGGGTGCGGCGAAGTTCATCAACTATATGGTCTCTGATGCCATGGCGAACCGCTGGCTGAAGGTCGGTTTCCTGCCCGCCAGCACCAACAAAGCGGCCACCATGCCGGCGGACAATCCGCTGCTGGCCGAAGCGTATCAGGTCTGGCTGACGCTCAATGAGTATGACGGTTTAGGTCATTACGTAGACTGGGCGACCCCGACCATGAATGCCGAGCTGAATCAGAATGTCCAGCTGCTGCTGGCGGGCCGTCAGACCGCCGATCAGATGGTGGTCAACTTTGATAACAACTATCAGCGTTACCTGAAAACCCTGAAACACTAAGCCGGAGGCCCGGCGAAGCGCCGGGCCTGAGCACTGTTCTGAGTCACGAGTAGGGTTATGTTGAATTTAAGCGGCTGGCGTAATTTTCTCTATGTGCTGCCTGCGGTGCTGGTCTATGCGGTATTTCTGCTCTTTCCGCTGCTGGCCTCGCTGGGCATCAGTTTTACCGAATGGGACGGCACCTCACTGCCGGTGTTCAGCGGCATCAGTAACTATATGCGGATGTTCAGCGATCCGGTGTTCTGGATTGCGCTGGGCAATAACGCCATCCTGATGCTGTTCTATACCCTGTTGCCTATCGGCGTTGGCCTGCTGCTGTGCAGTTTTCTCTATGAGACGCGCAACAACAAGGAACGCAGCGTCTTGCGCATTCTCTTTTTCCTGCCCTACATCATGCCGATGGCCGTGCTGGGGGTCGTGTGGCGCTGGCTCTATAACCCGGCGTTTGGCCCGATCGATCAGATACTGCGCGCCGTCGGCCTGCCGCAGCTGGCCCTGTCGTGGCTGGGCGATTTTACCTGGGCGCTGCCCGCGGTCGGTCTGGTCGCCACCTGGTACTTCTTCGGCTTCTGTCTGGTGCTGTTTATGGCGGGCCTGCAGCGTATGGACCCCTCCCTGCTGGAGGCGGCCGACCTGGATGGGTCGTCGCGCCGTCAGAAGTTTATGCGCATCACGCTGCCGGGTCTGCGACCCGAGCTGCGGATTGCCCTGCTGCTGACGGTGATCGCCAGCCTCAAAGCCTTCGACCTGGTCTATGTCATGACCCAGGGCGGGCCGGGCACCTCCACCATGGTCACCAACATCTTTATGTATAAGCAGGGCTTTGATCTGCACTACTTTGGCTATGCCTCGTCAGTGGCGGTGTTCAGCATGATCATTGTTCTGGGGATTAACTATCTGATCCATCTGGCCTTAAGGGAGCGTTACTGATGCGAAGCACGCCGGTCATTTCACGCGCGCTGATCTGGATCGTGGCGCTGATGACGATTCTGCCGTTTCTGATGGCGCTGATGACCTCATTCAAAACCCAGATGGAGCTGTTTCAGGGCGTCTTTACGCTGCCCGCCTCGCTTAATTTTAAAAATTACCTGACCGCGTGGCAGCAGGGACACTTCAGCATCTACTTCCTTAACTCTGTGCTGGTGGTGATCCCGGTGGTGCTGTTCAGCGTGCTGCTGGGCATTCTGGCCGGATTTGGCTTTGCCTGGCTGAAGATCCCCGGCAAAAAGGTGATAGCCGCGATGCTGGCGCTGGGTATGGTGCTGCCGAGTGAGGCCTTTATCATTCCGCTCTATCACGAGCTGCGCTGGATGGGGCTGACCAACACCTATCTGGCGCTGATCCTGCCGCAGATTGCCCTGTCGCTGCCCTTTACCACGCTGATGATCGCCAGCGCCTTTCAGCAGGTGCCGAAAGAGCTGGTGGAGGCGGCGGTGATGGATGGCGCGTCGCGGGTCAAAATCCTGTGGGGCATTCTGGTGCCCGCTATCTGGCCGACCCTCTCCACGCTGGGGCTGCTGCTGTTTATCTGGACCTGGAATGAGTTCCTGATCCCGCTGATTCTGGTGAACAAAGATGAGCTGCGGACGCTGCCGATTGGCATGATGTTTTTCCAGAATAAAAATACCATCGACATTCCGGTGCTGATGGCGGGGGCGATGATTGTGATCATGCCGCTGATCCTGGTGTTCCTGATTTTCCAGCGCAAATTTATCAGCGGCGTGACGGAAGGGGCCGTGAAGTAATCTGTGACAGCCCGCACGAAACGGCGAACTGGCGGCCAGACAAAGGTTTTCTGCGCCGTTTCGTGCTGCAATTTTTCCTCCTCAAACCTGCGGGAGACGCACCATGCACCTTTCCCTTGCTGATTTTCATCCTGCCGCCGACGGCGAAATCCCGGACACCGCCGTGCTGCAGCGCGCCCTTGACCAGATTGCGGCGGCGGGCGGCGGCCGTCTGACACTGCCTGCCGGACGCTATCGCAGCGGCTGCCTGAATCTGCCCTCAGACATTGAGCTGCATCTCGACGCGGGTGCGGTGCTGATCGCCAGCCAGCAGCTGGCTGACTATCAGGCGGTGCAGGCGCTGAGCTGCGCGGAGAAATCCCACAACGTGCTGCTCTATGCGCTGGGCCAGCGCAATATCACCCTCAGCGGCACCGGCCGCATTGATGGTGAGGGTGAGGCCTGGTTTGCCGCTGAGCGGGATGCGCAGGGCTATCGCCTGCCGCACGCTGACCGGCCACGCCTGATTGTGTTTGAAGATTGTGAGCAGGTGACGCTGACCGGCTTTACGCTGGTGCAGGCACCGATGTGGACGGTCCATCTGGTGAGCTGCCGCCATGTGCATATCGATCACCTCACCATCGACAACGCCATGACGATGCCCAACACCGATGCGCTGGATATCGACAGCTGCGAAGCGGTGTTTGTCAGCAACAGCTATTTCAGCGCCGCCGACGATGCCATCTGTATCAAAACCACCCATAAACCCGCCGCACTGCGGCGGCCGGCGCGGCAGATTATGATCACCAACTGCCTGCTGCGCAGCTACAGCTGCGCCCTGAAGATTGGCACCGAAACCTGGGACGATGTGGAAGATGTCACGGTAACCGGCTGCACCATTTTTGATTCGAACCGGGGGGTTGGCATTCTGTCGCGCGACGGCGGCGCCATGCGGCGTCTGCTGTTCAGCAATCTGACGTTTACCTGTCACCAGGCGCCGCCCTGTCACTGGGGCAAAGCCGATCCGCTGCATATTTCGGTACGCCGCCGCGATCCCGCCATCACACCCGGCGTCGTGGAGCAGGTGCAGTTCAGTACCATAACCGGCGTGGCCGAGGGGGCGATTAACCTGCATGCGGCAGAACCGGGCTGGATACGCGATGTGGTCATCAGCCAGCTTCAGATGCAGCAGGCGGTGGCGTCATTGCCCCAGGGGCACTACGACATACGGCCGCCCTGCAACCCTGACGCCCCGACCGGCATGGGTCTGGATAACGCCTACCGGGTTGACCCGGCATCCGGTGAAGCATTTGGGGTTGAGCCCTATCCCGGCGGGCTGCCGGGGCTGTTTGCGCGCGGCGTAGAGAACCTGCACCTGCATAACCTGAACATCGTGCGGCCGGACCCCTTACCCGCAGGGTGGCATCCGGCGATGGTCGTCCGGTTACCGGAATAAACGGCGCGGTGGTGAGAGGCTGCCGCCGGGGGCGGCAGCGTGATTCACTTACAGTGCGGCGGCGATGGCCGCTCCCAGCTCTACAGTACTGGCGCAGCCACCGAGGTCACGCGTCAGGTGCTCACCCGCCGCCAGCGTGCGTTCAATGGCGTCCAGAACCGCTTCGCCTGCCGCCTTGTAGCCGAGATGCTCCAGCATCATCGCGCCACACCAGATCTGGCCGATGGGATTGGCAATGCCTTTACCGGCGATGTCGGGCGCGGAGCCGTGAACCGGCTCAAACAGGCTGGGAAAGAGACCCTCCGGGTTGATGTTGGCGGAGGGGGCAATGCCGATGGTGCCGGTACAGGCCGGGCCAAGGTCAGAGAGGATATCGCCAAACAGGTTGCTGGCGACGACCACATCGAACCAGTCCGGGTGCAGCACGAAGTTGGCGGTGAGAATATCGATGTGATACTTATCGACGCGAACCTCCGGGAACTGGCCGGACATCGCGTCGACGCGGCTGTCCCAGTAAGGCATGGTGATGGCGATGCCGTTGGATTTGGTGGCCGAGGTCAGATGTTTCTTCGGCCGGCTCTGCGCCAGCTGATAGGCAAACTTCAGAATGCGATCGACGCCGGTGCGCGTCATCACCGTCTCCTGAATCACCACTTCCCGATCGGTGCCGGGGAACATGGTGCCCCCCACGCTGGAGTACTCGCCCTCGGTGTTTTCACGCACCACATAGAAGTCGATATCGCCCGGCTGGCGATTGGCCAGCGGCGCTTTGACGCCGGGCATCAGGCGCACCGGACGCAGGTTGACGTACTGGTCGAACTCGCGGCGGAACTGTAACAGCGACCCCCACAGGGAGACGTGGTCAGGCACCACCTCCGGCCAGCCGACGGCGCCAAAGTAGATGGCATCGAAGGTTTTCAGCTGCGGGAACCAGTCGTCAGGCAGCATTTTGCCGTGCTGCTGCCAGTACTCAGCGCTGGCGTAATCAAACCACTCCCAGCGCAGCGGAATGTTAAATTTTTCGGCGGCGGCATTCATCACGCGGACGCCTTCCGGCATCACTTCTTTACCGATACCGTCGCCGGGGATCACGGCAATACGATGGATTTTCTCAGTCACAGGGCACCTTTCCGGTTGATGTTCGAATTGTGACCGCAGTATAACTGTCGCTTCCGGGGAAATAATGAGTCTGAAACGCAAACCAGTGTTGAATAAAAGTAGAGAATCCCGCACCTCCACCGATGACCTGGCCTTCTTTGTTCGCCTGGCCGGGCTGGAGAGCCTGACCGCAGCGGCACGTGAGCTGGGCCTGTCGCTGGCGGCCGTCAGCAAACGTCTGAGCCAGCTGGAGCAGCGTCTGGGCGTGCAGCTGCTGCGCCGTACCACGCGACGGCTGGAGCTGACGCCGGAAGGCCACCGTTATCTGGCTGGTGCCCGCCCGCTGCTCGATCAGCTGGTGGCGCTGGAAGAGGCGGTCAGCGGTGAAACCGCTCAGCTGCGCGGCTCGCTGAATATCAACGCTTCATTCGGGTTTGGCCGTCGCCATATCGCGCCGTGCGTCTCCGCCTTTGCCGCGCTGCATCCGCAGCTTGCGCTGTCTCTACACCTCAGCAGCCAGCCGCTGAATTTTCTCGATGCGCACATCGATATCGATATTCGCGTCGGTGAGCCGCCCGACTCGCGGCTGGTGGCGCGTAAGCTGCGAACCAATCCGCGTATTCTCTGCTGTTCGCCCGCTTATGCTGCCCGGCACGGCCTGCCTGCGACGGTCAGCGAGCTGGCGGAACACAACTGCATTCTACTGCGTCAGCACGACAGCGATTTTACCCTGTGGCGACTGACCCGCGGTGAGCAGAGCATCAGCCAGAAGGTGCGCGGCAGCCTGATGACCAACGATGGCGAAGTGGCGATGCGGCTGGCGATGGATGGGCATGGCATTCTGCTGCGTTCCTGGTGGGATGCGCAGCACAGCCTCGCGGCGGGGGATCTGGTGCCGGTGTTGCCTGAATGGCAGGCACCCGATGGCGACATTTTTGCGGTCTGGCAGGCGCAGCGTCAGCTTCCGGCACGCGTGACGGCGTTCGTGGCGTTTCTGCAGCAGACGCTGCAGAAGGTGGAGGCGTAAAAAAGGCGGCATCGCTGCCGCCCTGCGTGTTATTTATCGATGCCCTGCACCAGCACCACGCGATAGTTCGCCCCTTTCAGACGGTGCGCTTTGGCAGCCTGATATTCCGGGCTGTCATACCAGGCGTGCGCCGCTTCGCGGGTCGGGAATTCCAGAATCACCACGCCTTCCGCTTCCGGACCTTCCAGCGTTTCCAGCGCGCCATAAAAGGCGAGCGGATTGATCGGATGATCGCCGCGTGCCTGGCCCGCTTTCTCAGAATAGGTGTTCATTTCGTCCTGGTTCAGGGTGTTATCACGAATAAATACGACGTATGCACTCACAGGTTAGCTCCTTACGCTTTTTTATCCTGGGTCTGGGTATCGAAGTCAGCAGCATCATGACGCTCATGCAGCTGATCGGCCGGGTCGCCCATGACACGATTGACCTTTCGGCCACGAATGACGGCGGGACGCTGCGCGATCTCTTTCGCCCAGCGCACCACATTTTTATAGGACTGCACATCCAGGAATTCCGCCGCGCCATACTGGTCATTCAGCACCATGTTGCCGTACCACGGCCAGGTGGCGATGTCAGCGATGGTGTAATCCTCACCGGCCAGATAGCGATGATCCGCCAGCTGGCGATCCAGCACGTCAAGCTGACGCTTCGCTTCCAGCGTGAAGCGGTTGATGGCGTACTCAATTTTTTCCGGCGCATAGTGATAGAAATGACCAAAACCGCCACCGAGATAAGGCGCAGAGCCCTGCAGCCAGAAGAGCCAGTTCAGGGTTTCTGTGCGGCCGGCAATATCTTTTGGCAGGAAGTAGCCATACTTTTCCGCCAGATAAAGCAGGATATTGCCCGACTCGAACACCCGCAGCGGCGGGGTGACGGAGTGATCGCTCAGCGCCGGGATTTTTGAGTTCGGATTCACGTCCACAAACCCGCTGGAGAACTGATCCCCGTCACCAATACGGATCAGCCAGGCATCATATTCTGCGTCGTTAACGTTCAGCGCCAGCAGCTCTTCCAGCAGGATCGTCACTTTCTGACCGTTCGGGGTGCCGAGTGAGTAGAGCTGTAAAGGGTGTTTACCGACCGGCAGCGCTTTTTCATGGGTAGGACCCGCGAACGGGCGATTGGTTTTCGCGCCGTTGCCTTTGGCTTCAGGATCCCAGTTCCAGACTGTTGCAGGCTGATATGCATTTTCCGACATAATAAACGTTCGCCTCGTGGTGTGATGTTTGTCTGGAGTGTAGCAGGTGCTGAAAAGGCGGTTTAACTCTGCTGGCTGCGTGAGGGCGCGCGGCAATCCGCTGATGTCTGGGCGATCGGGAAGATGAAAAAAGGAAAAACGGGGCGGGCATCGCCCCGGAGGATCACTGCCGGGCTGCATGGCTGCGGGGATCAGAGCAGTTCGCGCTCAATCCGTTCGCGGGTTTCAATGGCCTGAACCGACATCTTTTCCGGGTAGCCAAACAGCGAGGCCGCGATGATCGGCTCTCCGCCAACTTTGTAACGGCGTGTGGCAAAGCCAGTGTCGCGCAGGGTCTGGAAGAGGGTGTCGAAATCGACCTCACCTTCACCAACACCGACATGCTGATGAATAGTGGCGTCGACGCCTGGCGGATTGACGATGTAGCGGCAGTGGCGGGTGTGGTTCATGGTGTCGGCAATCAGCATATGGGAGAGATCGTCTCCGGCGTACTCCAGCATCGGTTTCACATCGCCTTTGCCTTTGTCATAGAAGAAGGTGTGCGGCGCACTGTAGATATACTTCACGTTATCGCTGCGGAACGACTTCACGATATCCACGGTTTCGTTGTTCTCTTCGCAGAAATCCCACGGATGCGCCTGAATTTCGACGCGTATTCCTTCACGTTCGAGGATCGGCAGCAGCTCCTCCATCGAGCGATAGAACATCTCTTCGCAGATTTCCGGCTCGTTTGGCGTGCCGGAGAGTTCGGTATTGATCACCGGTACTCCCATCTCAACCGCGATCTCAATCATCCGCTTCCAGTTCTTCACCGCCGCCTGACGACGCAGCTCATCCGGGCCGGACCAGCGATAGACGACGATAAACGAGGAGATCGCCAGGCCGGTCGCACGCAGCGCATTTTTATATTCGGTGATGATTTCGCGGCTGGCTTTGGGATGTTTATAAAACGGGTTGATCTGCGGATGCGGCGACTGTTCGATATATTGATATCCCCAGTCGGCGACCTGATGAACCATACGGGTGATGCCCAGCTCTTTAATCACATCCACATCAAAAGCGATTTTCATCTCTCTGCTCCGGCAAGGTTGAAGGAACGGTTCCTGAGTGAAGAGGACGCCTGTCTGCGCGCCGCTTTCGCACAAGCCTTTCACCGGTTTTAGCAAATGACTGTTTTAAAGAGAACGCAGAAAGAAACGGATGTTTCATTTTTGCGAAAGCGATCAACTTTGCGTGAGGTTTTCTATCAAATAAATGAGAGAAAAAGGGCGTGCCGGGATAGAGTATTATCGTCAGTCACCACAACAAAGCGTGAAGAGGGAGAAACAGGATGCCAAAAGTGACGATGACCGCCGTTGCACAGGCGGCGGGCGTAGGGGTAGCCACGGTGGATCGGGTGCTGAACCGTCGCGCACCGGTGCGCAGCGCCACAGAGCAGAAGGTGATGGCGGCCGCCAGATCGCTGGGCTATCAGCTGACACAGGCCCACAGCCAGCATATCGCGTCGCCCGCCGCGCAGGCGTTACGCTTTGGCTTTATCCTGCTGCCCGCGCGCTATTCGCTCTATCAGCAGCTGGGCGAGGCGCTGAAACAGCAGGCGGAACAGCAGCAGCCTGCGGGCAGTGAACCGGTCTTCTGCTGGCATGATATTCATGACGTGGAGGCGGTTGCCCGTTCAGTGCGGCAGCTGGCGCAGTGCTGCGACGTGATCGCGCTGGTGGCGCTGGATCATCCGCTGATTCGTCACGCGATTCAGGATGTTTCGCGGCTCGGCGTGCGGGTTTACGCCCTGTTCTCCGACTTCTCCGCCTGTGAACATGCAGGCTTTATCGGCATCGACAGCCAGAAGGCGGGACGCACTGCCGCCTGGATGGCCCGCCACCTGTTGCGCCGGCCAGGGTGCGTGGGCGTGCTGATCGGCGACCATCGCTTTACCTGTCAGGAGAGCAGCGAAATCAGTTTTCGCTCCTCCCTGCGCGAGTCGGGCATCAGCCAGCGCGTGCTGGAGCCGCTGAAAACGCACGAGACGGCAGAGGGGGGCTACCAGGCCACCCGGGCGCTGCTGGAGAGTCATGATGACCTGGTCATGATTTATGCCCCCTGCGGCGGCATTGAGGGCGTGGTGCAGGCGCTGCGTGAGAGCGGACGCACGCAGATTGACCTGGTGTGCCACGGCCCGCTGCCTGGCGACGAGCTGGCGCTGATTGACGGCACCATCACGCTGATGCTGCGTCACCGTATTGAGGCGATGGCCGAAGCGGTGGTCTCGGCCTGTCTGAACGGGCGGATGGAGCCGCGGGATCACTTTGCGCAGATTACCGTGCCCTTTGAGATCGTGACGCGGGAAAACCTGTAGAAAGAAGGTGTTAGCTTTTTAATGATAGAAAACTATCATAAAATGCGATTTTTAAAAGCGATCTCTATCAAAAAATGAAACTTTCATCGTTGTCTGAGATGAAACGTTTGTTTGATACTGCCGGCAGTTCTTACTGCAGAGGCAGACACGATGACCTTTCACATTGCTAATGCGCCCTGTAGCTGGGGCGTGGACGATCCCGCCAATCCCTGGCTGCCACCCTGGCAGAAAGTCCTGACCGAGGCCGCGCAGGCGGGCTATCCGGCCATCGAACTGGGGCCGTGGGGCTACCTGCCCACCGATCCGGCTGAGCTGACCCGGCAGCTCAATGCGCATCAGCTTTCGCTGGTGGCGGGCACGATCTTTGACGATCTGGTCAGTGAGGCCCATTTCCCCACCCTGGTGACGCTGACTCACAACCTCTGCCGCACGCTCGCCCGTGTCCCGACAGCAGCGAAAACCCCGGGAGCCAGCGCGCCCTATCTGGTGATTATCGACTTCGGCAATCCGGAACGGGCGAAATATGCCGGTCAGTCAGAGAAGGCCCCCCGGCTCTCCGCGGATGCGTGGCAGCGCATGATGCAGCACATCACCATTCTGAGCGACATTGCCTGGCGGGAGTATGGCGTACGGCCGGTGATCCATCCGCACGCGGGTGGCTGCATCGAATTCGCCGACGAGCTGGCGCAGCTGGTCAGGGATATTCCGCATCAGGTCGCGGGGCTGTGCCTGGATACCGGCCACCTCTGTTACGCCGGGATGGACCCGGTGGCGGCGCTGCAAAAGTACTGGACGCGCATCGACTATCTCCATTTTAAAGATGTGAATCTGCGGGTCTGGCAGGACGCCATCACGCGCGGAGTCGACTTCTTCACCGCCTGCGCGGAGGGCGTCATGTGCCCGCTGGGCCAGGGCGCAATCGACTATCCGGCCGTGCATGCGCTGCTGACGGAACGCCATTACCGCGGCTGGATCACCATTGAACAGGAGCGTGACCCACGCCATGCCGACACCAGCCTGCGCGATGTGAAAGCCAGCCTGGACTATCTCCGATCAACAGGATTCTGAGGGCAACAGCATGATTAACGGAAAAAAAGCGGCTAATCGCTCACTGCGCTGGGGGATGATCGGCGGCGGCGGCACCAGCCAGATCGGCTACATCCACCGTTCGGCGGCGCAGCGTGACGGTAACTTCACGCTGCTGGCGGGCGCCTTTGATATTGATGCCGGGCGCGGACGCGAGTTTGGTCAGGCGCTGGGCGTGGCGCCCGATCGCTGCTATCCCGATTACGCCAGCCTCTTCGCCGGCGAGGCTGCGCGGGAAGAGGGGATTGAAGCGGTGTCCATCGCCACGCCAAACAACACCCACTTTGCCATCTGTCGGGCAGCGCTGAATGCCGGACTGCATGTGGTGTGTGAGAAGCCGCTCTGTTTTACGGTCGACGAGGCCGATGAGCTGGAGCAGCTCAGCCGGGAGAAGCAGAAGATTATTGGCGTCACCTACGGCTACGCCGGACATCAGCTGATCCATCAGGCCAGAGAGATGATTGCGGCAGGGGCGCTGGGCGAGATTCGCATTGTGAACATGCAGTTTGCTCACGGTTTCCATAATGAGGCGGTGGAGCTGCAGAGTGAAAGTACCCGCTGGCGGGTAGACCCGCGTTTTGTCGGGCCGAGCTATGTATTAGGCGATCTGGCCACGCATCCGCTGTTTATCGCCGAAACCATGCTGCCACAGCTGAAGATGACGCGGCTGCTCTGTGCGCGCCAGAGCTTTGTCGCCTCACGCGCGCCGCTGGAGGATAACGCCTTTGTGATGATGGAGTATGACAACGGCGCGGTCGGCACGCTCTGGGCATCGGCGGTCAATGCCGGTTCCATGCACGGGCAGAAGATTCGCGTCGTTGGCGCGAAAGCCAGCCTGGAGTGGTGGGATGAGCAGCCCAACCAGCTGCGCTATGAAGTGCAGGGCGAGCCGGTGCGGATTCTGGAGCGTGGCATGGGCTATCTCACCCCGCGCGCGCTGGAAGAGGATCGCATCGGCGGCGGGCATCCGGAGGGACTGTTTGAGGCCTGGTCAAATCTCTATCGCCGCTTCGCGCTGGCGATGGACGCCACCGATCGCCGCGACACCGCTTTCCTGCAGGATTTCTGGTATCCCGATGTGCATGCCGGATTAACCGGCGTGCGCTGGGTCGCGCAGTGCGTGAAATCGGCAGAGGCGGGCGCGGTCTGGGTGCCGTGCGCGTGAGCGGCTGACAGGCTAGTCGAGCAGCGAGGGGTCGGCGGCGACCATCAGCGCTTTCATCTCCTCGAAATGCTGGCGTGAAAAGTCGGGTATCCCTTCCCAGGCACGCGCCGTCTTCTCCGCCACCGCGTCGCTGAGGATCTTCAGCGGCTGGCCGGTAGACCAGGCGGTCACGAGGATCTGACAGGCGCGCTCCAGCGTCCAGATATCGTCAAAGGCTTCGCCGATGTGTGCCGACGTGACCATCACGCCGTGATTGCCCATCAGCAGACGACTCTTGCCCGCCAGCAGACCCGCCAGCCGTGCACCTTCCTCGGCCGTGTCCGCCATGCCGCCGTACAGGGTGTCGATCGCCACACGGTTAAAGTAGCGGGCGGTATTCTGGTCGACCGGCGGGATATGTGGCTCAGCCAGGCAGGCGACGCTGGTGGTGTAAATCGGGTGGAGATGCAGCACCACGCGCGCCTCCGGCAGCCGCTGATGGATCTGACCGTGAATCGACCAGGCGGTGGCGTCCACGTCGTCGCGCTGCGCGCAGGCGGGGTCATCGGCGTTGAGCAGCAGCAGATCGCTGGCGCGGATGCGGGAAAAGTGCTTCCACTTCGGGTTAAGCAGAAACTGCCGGCCATCCGCAGAGACCGCCGCGCTGAAGTGATTTGCGACCGCCTCGTGCATGCCGAGATGCGCAATAATGCGAAAGGTCGCAGCAAGATCGATGCGGGTCTGTTCTTCAAATGAGAGCGCCATAAATCTCTCCTGATGGGGGTGAGAAAGGAAGGCGGGCGTCGGTTCGCTGACGCCCGTATCGGGATTACGGCGTCGGCATCAGGGTTTTAATATCCTCTGCGCTGGGTGCCTCAAAGTTATATTTCTTCAGCAGAGCGGCGTACTCCGGGGTTTTGCTGTACTTCTCCAGCCCGTCGATCAGCGCCTGCTTCACCTCATCGTTGCCTTTCTTCACGCCGAAACCGTTAAGCACCGGGTAGATCAGTGTTTCCGACGAGATCTGCACGCGGTTGCCCAGCTTCTGTACCACGCCGCGCGCGACGGCGGCGTCGGTGATCTGCGCTTCAACCGCATGCGAAAGCATCGCCTGGGTGGTCTGCGGATCGGTGGTGTATTCGCTGATGGCGATCGGCGGCTTGCCATTTTTCACGCAGTAGTCGGCTGAGAGCTTGTGCAGCTGCTGCAGCCAGGAGGTGGCACCCATTGAGCCAATTTTGTGACCACAAAATTCTTCCGGCGTTTTCGGCTGGTAGGCGGCCCCTTTCAGCGACAGGATCGCCTCACCGCTCTTGAGATAGGGGATCATATCGATCACCTTCAGACGCTCGGCGGTGATGTACATTGAGGAGTTGGTGATATCGAAACGGTTACCCTGCAGACCGGTAATCAGGTTGGGGAAGCGGGTGTCGAGGTTAACCGCCTGTCGGCCCATCACTTTTGCCAGCCCGTCGAGAAACTCGATGTCGAAGCCCGCCGGTTTATTGTTCTCAATGTACTCATAAGGGAAGAAGGTCATGTCAGAGCCGGCGATAATTTTTCCCGGCTGCTGGAACGCCGACGCGCTAAACGACCCCAGCGCGATGCTGGCGGCTAAAAAAGTCAGGGCAACAGATTTCATAAAGCCTCCGTGGTGGCGGTTACGCGCGGGCAGGATCGGTTCCGGCCTGCTGGACAAAAAAGGATGCGCCGCTCGGTTTCTGCGGCAGACGGAACTCATTAACGGTACTGCGCACCATGCCGCTCTCTTCGCCTGCGACCAGGGTGCCGGCATCCCGGCTTGGCAGCGGGTTTTCGCCAAAGGGCAGCGCATCTTCCGCCGCGTAGACGGCGATAAACAGCGTGCGCGGCACCCCGGTCTCGTTCGGGCTGGAGGCGTGCAGCAGGCGGGTATGCATAAAGCAGACCGAACCGGGCGGGCCGAAACAGGCCGCAGGCTGCGAACACGCCGCCCCGACCACGCTTTTATCGACCGCGCCGGTGAAACGGCCGTTTTGCCAGTGAGAGTAGAGCGGCCCTTTGTGGCTGCCCGGCACCACGTTCAGCGGACCGTTTTCCGGCGTCACTTCACTCACCATCAGCAGCGCGGTGACGATGTCGTCGTTGCTGTGCGGCGTAAAGAGAAAATCCTGATGCCACTCCACTTTGGTCGCGGTGTGCGGCAGCTTGGAGTTGATCTTACTGTGGTGAAAGCGTGCGCCCTGACTGCCGGTGAGCTGACCGGCGATCTGCGCCATACGCGACTGAAGCGCGGCGTGGCGATAGGCGGCGGAAATCTCCGTTGGCGAGCTGACGCGGCGCAGCGACGGATGGTCGGCGCGGTGATCCTCTTCCAGATCGAAACGCGCGCGGCCATCCAGCGTTTCGCCCCAGGCCGCCTGATGAGTGCGGCTCTCTTCCACCCAGCCATCAAAGTCCTGCTGCAGCGCGGCGATGTCGTCGGCGCTGAGGACATTCTCCACCACCAGAAAACCCTGCTGGTGATACTGCTCTACCTGCCACTGCTCGATCATGATTTTCCCCTCGTGCGGATAAATGGGTTAAGCCAGAGAAACATCCTTCAGAAAGGCTTCCACGCGCGGATGCTCTCCGCTGCGCATTGCCTGAGGCGCGTCATCACAGATCACACGCCCTTTTTCCATAAATACGATGCGGTCAGAGACCTTAAAGGCGAAGTTCATCTCGTGGGTCACGATCACCATCGTGATGCCTTCGTGCGCCAGGGTTTCGATCACCTGCAACACCTCATTGACCTTTTCCGGATCGAGCGCGGAGGTCGGCTCATCAAACAGCATGATCTGCGGGCGCATCATCAGGGCGCGGGCGATAGCCACGCGCTGCTGCTGGCCGCCGGAGAGCTGGTGCGGATATTTCCATGCGTGATCCAGCATGCCTACTTTATGCAGCAGTTCGCAGGCGTGCTGTTTGAGTTCATCGCGCGAGGCCAGCCGGTGATAGCGCGGCGCCAGCATCAGGTTGTCGAGGACGCTGAGATGCGGGAACAGGTTAAAGCTCTGGAACACCATGCCGATGCTGAGGCGGTGCTCGGCATGCTCAATAAAGCGCGGCTTCTGCTCGCCCTGCTGGCTGAGATGGATAAAGGGCTGGCCGTTAATGCGGATTTCGCCATTATCGATCTGCTCCAGCCCGTTCAGCAGGCGGATCAGCGTGGTTTTGCCGGAGCCGGACGGTCCGATGACCGACACCACTTCACCCGGCTGAATTTGCAGGCTGACCGCCCCCAGCACCTCAACGTTGTTATAGGCTTTATGCAGCCGTGACGCCTGCAGCGCCGGGCCGCTGCTCTGCGCCACCGGACGGGCGAGCGGGGTGGCTGCGCGACGCTGCGCCAGGGCATAGAGCGCGTCATCCACCTTGCCAGCCGGGCGGCGCTGGGTAACGTCGAGATAGCGCTCCAGTTGTTTCAGCAGAAAATCGAACACCGTGACAATCAGCACGTAGTAGCAGGCGACCGCCGCCATGGTTTCCATGACCAGAAAGTTCTGCGAATAGAGGCGCTGGCCGACCATCAGGATCTCGGTCAGGGAGATCACCGACACCAGCGAGCTGAGCTTCACGATGGCGATATATTCGTTTGCCAGCGCGGGCAGGGCGACGCGCACCGCCTGCGGAATAATGATGCGCCACTGGATACCGGCGAAGCGCAGCCCCAGGGCACGGGCGGCCTCACTCTGGCCTTTTGGAATGGAGAGCAGCCCGCCGCGATGAATTTCAGCAATGTAGGCACTTTCGCTGAGCACCATGGCGATCAGGCCCGCCCAGAAGGGATCGCTGAGCAGGGCGGAGGTGCCCGGTGCGGCCTGCGGCAGGTTGTAGACAAAAATCAGCAGCACCAGCAGCGGCAGGCTGCGGAACAGCCAGATATAGCCGCGAGCCGGCAGGCTGAACACCAGGCGGTTCGACTGCTTTGCCAGCGCGAGCACAAATCCTACGACGATACTGATGCCCCAGGTGAGTAAACTCAGTTTTATGACGGTCCAGCTCGCCAGCCAGAATTCGGCGTCGCTGAACAGGCTGAACATATAGTTCCAGTTAAAAGTCATGAGGCATTTCACTCGCTTAAATAACGCGAATTTCAGAAATAAAAAATTCGCCGCTGTCGATTGATTGACACTATGGCGGCTGCGGCTAATTTGAGGCAATTAGTAAATTGCTGCCTTCAGACTTTAAAAAAACTATCCAGTAAAAAAAGAGGGCGCGAAACATACATGATGCTGATTAATTTAAACAGGAAATGTTTTCCATACGGGAAATTCAATTGTCTCCTCTGCCTGCTCTGAAAAAGAGCAGCCCTGAGCCAAAATGAGGCAATAAAAAAATTAAGGCGTATGGGTGACAAAATAAAACCGCTTCCGGCCATGAAATATCAGTCACAAAGCGAATGAAGCGATCCGTGGTGCGTCCGGGGGCGCTGCCCGTTTACGGGGCGCAGGAGTGGCATGACCCTTGCAGCAGAAGAGAACCTGCCAGAAAGTGCGCCAGCCGAGCGCGCTAACAGAGATAATTTATGATGCGATTCACGCTGAAACAGCTTAAGTACTTCGTCACGGTGGTCGAAACCGAGAGCATCGCCGAAGCGTCACGCCAGCTGCATATCGCGCAGCCCTCTATCTCCATTGCCATCAAAAATCTCGAAGATACCTTTGACCAGCAGCTGTTTATCCGCCACCACGCTCAGGGCGTCTCACTGACGCCGGGCGGTCGCCGTTTCTACGAGAAGGCGCGCGATCTGTTGCGCCTCTCCTATGAGTTTGAACAGAACTCGCGTGCCGAGCATCAGCTGGTTTCCGGCACCATCGCCGTCGGCTGCTTTGAGTCGGCTGCGCCGCTCTATCTGCCCAGACTCATTGCCGGGTTTAAAAAAATCTATCCCGATATCACCATTGAACTCTATGACGGCGAGCAGCATGAGCTGATGCACGGGCTGCACCGCGGTCGTTTCGATCTGGCGTTTCTCTACGATCTCGATCTTGACCACTCCATCAAAAAAGAGCCGCTGAACGCGCCGCATCGCCCCTATGCGCTGCTGCCCGCCGCGCATCCGCTGGCGAGTCAGGCGACGGTGACGCTGCAGCAGCTGAGCCGCGAGCCGATGATCCTGCTGGATGCGATTCCGAGCAAAAATTACTTTATCCGCATCTTTAAAGAGAAGGGCTACCATCCCGACGTCGCCTACAGCTCGCCGTCGATTGAGATGGTGCGCTGTATGGTGGGTCAGGGATTAGGTTTTTCCGTGCTGGTGACGCGCCCCTGTTCTGATATGACCTATGACGGGCAGCAATTAATTCATCTTGAGATAGAAGATGAGATGGCGGACTCAACGCTCATTATGGCTTACCTGCAAAATAATGAGCCAACCCGACCGGCGCAATTATTTATGGAGTATTGTCGTCGCGCCGAACTTTTTCCGGTTGCGGCGCGTTAATAATGCGCCTGGCGCGCAGCCTAATAAATTCCTATGCAGGTGTTAGCTTTATAATATTTTACCCGCTCTGTCGGCTCAAATAGTCTTGGAAACCTCTCCTATGGTGAATATATCAGCCGGCGGCTGGTTGAAGGACGCGGAAATGACAGAGATGAAAACAGAAATTGATACCCTGGTGATTGGCGCCGGGCAGGCGGGTGTCGCCATGAGCGAACACCTGAGCCGCCTCGACGTTCCGCATCTGGTGCTGGAGAAAAACCGCATCGCCGAGGCCTGGCGCAGCGGACGCTGGGATTCGCTGGTGGCCAACGGTCCCGCCTGGCACGATCGTTTTCCCGGTATGGCCTTTCCGGGATGCGAACCCGACAGCTTCGTCGCCAAAGAGAAGGTGGCGGACTACTTCGTCGCCTATGCAGAGAAGTTTCACGCGCCGATCCGCACCGGCGTCGAGGTGCTGCACGTGGCACGCAACAGCGGGCGCGCAGGCTTTACCGTGCGCACCTCGGAGGGCGTCATTGAAGCGCAGCGCATCGTCGCGGCCACCGGTCCCTTTCAGAAGCCGGTCATTCCGCCAGTCGCGCCGGAGAGCGACCGTCTGACACAGCTTCACTCGGCGGACTATCGCAATCCGCAGCAGCTGCCGGAGGGGGGCGTGCTGGTCATCGGGGCGGGCTCTTCCGGCGTGCAGATCGCCGATGAGCTGCAGCGCGCCGGAAAAACCGTCTATCTCTCCGTGGGTCCGCACGATCGTCCGCCGCGCGCCTATCGTCAGCGCGACTTCTGCTGGTGGCTCGGTGTACTGGGCATGTGGGATGCGGCGGCCAGCCAGCCGGGCAAAGAGCACGTCACTATCGCGGTAAGCGGGGCGCGCGGCGGCCATACGGTGGATTTCCGCGCCCTGGCGCACCAGGGAGTGAATCTGGTGGGCATGACGCAGGCGTTCGACGGCGACACGGTGCGCTTTCAGCCCGACCTTGCGCAGAACATCGCGCGCGGCGACGCCAGCTATCTGGCGCTGCTGGATGCGGCGGATGCCTGGATTGCCCGCAACGGACTCGATCTGCCGGAAGAGCCGGAGGCGCGTCACTTTATGCCCGATCCCCGCTGTGTGACTCATCCGCTCAGCGAACTCGACCTTGCCCGCGCGGGCGTGACCAGCCTCATCTGGGCGACCGGCTATGTGGCGGATTACAGCTGGCTGGCGGTCGACGCTTTCGATGAGAAAGGAAAACCGCAGCACCATCGTGGCGTATCCACCGAGCCGGGCGTCTACTTTCTCGGCCTGCCCTGGCTCTCCCGCCGCGGCTCTACCTTTATCTGGGGCGTGTGGCACGACGCAAAATATATCGCTGACCAGATTGCGATTCAGCGCCAGTACCAGCACTACCCGACCGCGTCGTCCTTATAAACCGAGCAGGAGAGCAATGATGCCAACCCATACCCGCATCCGCATGTTCAATACCAAAGAGACCTATCCCAACCAGGCGCTCGACAACGATCTCTGTCAGGCCGTGCGTGCAGGCAACACCGTTTATGTACGCGGCCAGGTCGGCACCGACTTCGACGGTAATCTGGTCGGGCTGGGGGAGCCTGGCGTGCAGGCGGCACAGGCGATGAAGAACGTGAAGCAGCTGCTGGAAGAGGCGGGCAGTGACCTGTCGCATATTGTGAAAACCACCACCTATATCACCGATCCGCGCTTCCGCGAGCCGGTCTATCTGGAAGTCGGTAAATGGCTGAAGGGCGTTTTCCCGATCTCGACCGGGCTGGTGGTTTCGGCGCTGGCGCAGCCGCAGTGGCTGATGGAGATCGACGTGATTGCGGTGATCCCGGATAACTGGCACGGCCAGGAGGCGCAATGACCCTTTCAATAAGTGCGCGTTGCGAAGAGAGCGGGCAGCTGGGCGTTGCCATCAGCTCCTCCAGCATTGCGGTCGGGGCACGCTGCCCCTGGCTGCAGGCGGGGACGGGGGCGGTCTCCAGCCAGAATATTACGCTGCCCGCACTGGGACAGCAGATTCTGGCGCAGCTGGAAGCGGGTGCCTCAGCGCAGGAGGCGCTGAGGCTGGCCCTGGCGGAGGATCGCTTCAGTGAGTATCGTCAGGTCACGGTAATCGATTCCGGCGGTGAGGTGGCCCACTTCAGCGGCAGCGAAACCCTGGGCGTCTGGAAGGTCGCGCAGGGAGAAAACTGCGTGGCGGCGGGCAATATGCTGGCCGACGGCGCGGTGATCGACGCGATGATTGCGGCCTTTCACGCCTCCTCCGGCGAGCTGACCAGCCGGCTGATCGCCGCACTGCAGGCGGGGATTGCGCGAGGCGGCGAGGCGGGGCCGGTACACTCTGCTGCCGTGAAGGTGGTGGATGACTACACCTGGCCGCTGGTGGATCTGCGGGTGGACTGGGCCGACGAGGATCCGGTCGGCGAGCTGTCACGCCTGTGGCTCGCCTACGAGCCGCAGATGGAGGCCTACGTGACGCGCGCCCTCGACCCGCGCGAGGCACCGGCCTACGGCGTGCCAGGCGATGAATAGCGCGCTGCGCGAGACGCTCTCGGCCCTGCTCGCCTTCGATACCACCAGCCGCGAATCGAACCTGGCGCTGATCGCCTTTATCCGTGACGCCCTGGCACAGCGCGGCATGACGGCTGAGCTTTTTTATAACGAGAGCGGAACGAAAGCTAACCTGTATGCACGACTGGGACCGGCGGGCGATGGCGGCGTGCTGCTGTCGGGGCACACCGACGTGGTGCCGGTCGAGGGTCAGCGCTGGACGGTTCCCCCCTTTGCACTGACGGAGCGCGACGGACGCTGCTATGGCCGCGGCAGCGCCGACATGAAAGGGTTCATCGCCTGCGTGCTTGCTTCGCTGGATCGCTTCCTGGCGCAGCCGCTGCGTATGCCGCTCCATCTGGCGTTTTCCTATGACGAAGAGGTGGGCTGCCTGGGCGTGCGTTCGCTGGTGGCGCACCTGCGAGCGTCGCCGGAGAGACCGGCGCTCTGCATTATCGGCGAACCGACGAATATGCAGCCGGTTTATGGTCATAAGGGGAAGGTGGCGATGCGCTGTCAGGTGCGAGGCCACGCCTGCCATTCCGCCTATGCGCCTTCCGGCGTCAACGCTATTGAGCAGGCGGCGAAGCTGATTAACCACATCACCCGCGTCGGTACGGCGCTGCAGCAGACGCAGGATGCGCGGTTCGATCCACCGTTCAGCACGCTGCAGGTCGGCACGATTCAGGGGGGGACGGCGCTGAATATTGTGCCGCAGGATTGTCAGTTCGATTTTGAGCTGCGCACGCTGCCCACGGCCGATGCCGGGGCGGTGCTGGAGGATATTGCGGCCTTTGCGCGTCATCAGCTGCTGCCCGCTATGCGGGAGAAGGCACCCGAGAGCGATATTGCTTTTGAGCCGCTGGGTGCCTATCCCGGTCTGTTAACCGATCCACAGAGCGACTTCGCCCGCTGGCTGGCTGACTGGAGCGGCAGCGAGGCCTTCTCTACCGTGGCCTTTGGCACGGAAGGGGGGTTATTTAATGAGGTGGGGATCGCCACGCTGATTTGCGGGCCGGGCAGTATGGCACAGGGACATAAAGCGGATGAGTTTGTCGCGGTGGCGCAGCTTGAACGCTGCATGGCGATGCTGGGTCATCTCTGCGACTGGATGCGTGCGGCGTAATGGCATGTGGCGCGTGTATCGAACGTTCGATAACGGGTTCGCTCTGAAAAGCAAAAACCCAGCCATAGGCTGGGTTCTTTAAATATGGTGCCCGAACCCGGAATCGAACCAGGGACACGGGGATTTTCAATCCCCTGCTCTACCGACTGAGCTATTCGGGCAACGGGGCGCATTAAACCGTAAAGGCCGCAGGCCGTCAACGGCTTTCACTAAAAAACCCCGGAAAACGTGTCTGATTGCCTGCTTTTCAGTCAAAAGGGGTAAAACCTCAGGCCAGCGCCCCGTTTTTGCGGCACAGCGCGATGTTGTAAACATCTTCCGCCAGGCGCTGAGCGGTGGCGACATCCTGCACGTTGCGCTTCACCAGCAGCTTGCTCAGGCAGCCTTCAAGAATCAGCTCCATCTGGTCGGCGACCATGCTGGGGTTATCCAGACCCTGTTCCACCAGAATCTCATGGGTAAACTGCCAGGAGCCGCGTTTCTGCTGCTCGGCCAGCTGGTGAATGGGCTGATCGGGCTGCGGGTAGAAGCTGCAGGCGGCGATAAACAGGCAGCCCGGAAAACGCCCTTTGCTGACCTGTTCACTCAGGACTTCATAGCGTGCCATCAGTTTCTGATCTGCCGACAGCGACGCATCCAGCAGGATCTGGCGACGCCAGGTTTCAATCTGCTGCCCGTGATAGCGCAGCGCATCGTAGAGCAGGGCGTCGCGGTCGGGCCAGAACAGCCGGAGCTGCTCTGAAGGTAATCCGGAACCCGCCAGGTTTTCCAATGAGAGGGTGGCGGCGAGGCCGTTCTGTTCAAGCACATTCAATGCATGCTCGAGTATCTGTTCACGCTGCAAGTGACTCTCCTCTGGTATGCAGGCCCGGCTGTTTTACCGGGCAATGACCTGACTCCAGTGTTGTTTACGGGGTAAGTTTCTGCAAATGCGCGCGGAAATCAGCGGCATCCAGAAACCCGGTGATACGCGAACCGGGGATTTCCCGGCCCTGCGCATCAAAGAACAGAATTGTGGGTAAGCCCAGTACCTGAAGATGCTGTAACAGTGCGTTGTCGCGGGCGTTGTTGTCGGTGACGTTGGCCTGCATTAGCTGCACCTGACGCAGGCTATCGCGCACGGCGCGGTCACTGAAGGTATATTTTTCAAACTCTTTACAGGCGACGCACCAGTCAGCATAGAGATCGACCATCGTGATGCGACCGCGGGCCTGCTGCAGCGCACTGTCGAGCTGCTGCGGCGTCTGAAGGGTCTGGAACGGCAGGGGGGTTACCGCCTGCTGCGTGGCCGGATCGCCAAAGGCCCAGTCCTGCAAGGGTCGCGCACTGATCAGCGCAGCGGCCAGCATGACAATCTGCACGACGCGCCACTTTCCGCTGCTGGCACGCAGGCTGAGGCTGAACGCCCAGCCAAAGAACGCCACGCCAAGCAGACTCCAGAGCCGCCATCCCCAGGCCTCGCCCACGATGCGCTCCAGCAGGAACACCGGCAGCGCCAGGATGACAAACCCGAAGCCCTCCTTGACGGTCTGCATCCACGGGCCGCTTTTCGGCAGCAGGCGGTTACCAAACAGGGTCACGGCGATCAGTGGCAGCCCCATCCCGACGGCATAGAGCCACAGCGTACCGGCGCCGGCCCACAGATTTCCGCTCTGCGCGATGTAGAGCAGAATGGCGCTGAGCGGAGCCGTAGTGCAGGGCGAGCAGATCAATCCCGCCAGCGCTCCCATAAGGAAGACGCCGGGCAGCGATCCGCCCCGCTGGCGATTGCTCCACAGGGTCAGGCGGGTTTGCAGGCTGGCGGGCAGTTGCAGGGTAAACAGGCCAAACATGGAGAGAGCCAGCACGATAAACAGCAGCGAGAGCGTGATGAGCACCCAGGGATGCTGCAGGGCGGCCTGGAAACGCAGACCGGCTGCGGCGACCACCACGCCCAGCAGCGTGTAGGTCAGCGCCATCCCCTGCACGTAGACCATCGCCAGGGCAAACAGGCGTCCCAGCGAATAATGGCGCTGGCCGCCCAGGATAATGCCGGCGATCAGCGGGTACATCGGCAGCACGCAGGGCGTAAAGGCGACGCCGATGCCGATCAGCAACGCCCACAGTGGCGAAAAGGGTAGCGGACTGGCGGAGGCGGGCTGAACCTCAGCCTTAGCGCTGGCGGACGCTGGCGGGCTGTCTGCGGCTACCGCATTCAGCGGCACGGATCGCGTCTCCGGCGGGTAGCAGAAGCCGGCAGCCGCACAGCCCTGATAAGTCACGCTGAGCGTGGCACCCGGGCCTGCCTGTTGCAGCGTCACCGGCAGCGTCAGATCCTGCGGATAGATCTCACTCTTGCCGAAAAATTCATCTTCATGCGGCTCTCCGGCAGGCAGCGTCAGCGGTGCGAGGGTCGCATTCTTTGGCGTGATGTGAATCTGCTGGCGATAGAGGTAATAGCCTGACTTCACTTTCCAGTGCAGGTTGAGCTGCGCACCCTGCTGGTCGAAATCAAACGTAAAGGCCTGATTGACGGGCACAAAGCGGCCGGTCGCCGGACTGGAAAAGAGGGAAGCGTGCGCCTGCAGACAGACAAACAGCGTCAGCAGAAGCGTTATTAAGCGAGAGATGCGTGCAGCCATGACAAGTATTCACTGTCTCCATGTTGAACCGGCAGTGCCAGCAGTTCGGGCACGTCGTAAGGGTGCGCGGCTTTAAGCAGATCGCACAGTGCCTGCTGATGATCGCTGTCGCACTTCAGCAGCATCTGCACTTCACTGCTCTGCTCAATCCGGCCCTGCCAGCGATAGCAGGAGGTCGCGCCGGGCAGCAGGGTGACGCAGGCCGCCAGCCTGGCTTCCAGCGCCAGGGTCGCAAGCTGTTGCGCCGTGGCCTGATCGGGGGCAGTACAGAGCATAACGACGGCATTCATCCTGTGACTCCTGTGTGATGAAAAGAGCGCCGATGATAGCATGCTCCCTTCATAACACGATGGCACCGCTACAAGAGCAGTCCGCCAAAGATGAAGCCGGAAAGCACCGACAGCGCGATAGCGATAACGCCGGGAATGATAAAGGCGTGGTTGAACACAAACTTACCAATCCGGGTGGAGCCGGTATCGTCCATCTCAACGGCGGCCAGCAGTGTGGGGTAAGTGGGCAGCACAAACAGTGCCGATACCGCCGCAAAGGAAGCAATCGCGGTGAGCGGGGTGACGCCCAGCAGCAGGGCGGCCGGCATCAGTGCCTTGGTGGTCGCCGCCTGTGAGTAGAGCAGCATGGAGGCAAAGAAGAGCACCAGCGCCAGCATCCACGGATAGGTTTTCAGCGTGTCGCCCGCCAGCGTCTGAATCTCTGCCAGATGCGCTTTGACAAAGGTGTCGCCCAGCCAGGCGACACCCATCACACAGATACAGGCACTCATGCCGGACTTAAAGGTGCTGGCGCTGAGGATTTCGCTGGTGTCGAGTTTGCAGGTCAGGCTAATCAGCGTCGCGATGGTCAGCATAAACACCACAATCGCTTCGTTGCGTGGCAGCGGCGGATCGGCGATCAGCCCGACGCTGGCGCTGGTGGCGGTGGCATAGAGCACCACGGCAATAATGCCCGTCAGAAACAGCAGCACCGAGCGTTTCGCCCCCGGCTTCGGCTGGTAGACGCTGGCACCTCGCAGGGTAACTTCCCTTTTGGCGAGACGCGCCTGATAAACCTCATCATCTTTAAGCTCTTTGCCGAGGAAGTTAGTGACCAGCGCGGCCAGGAAGAGGCCCACCATCGTGGCGGGGATCGCAATCGCCAGCAGCGTGATGTAGCTGACGCCGCGCGGTTCCAGCAGCGTGGCAAAAAAGACCACGGCGGCGGAGATGGGAGAGGCGGTAATCGCGATCTGCGACGCCACCACCGCAATCGACAGCGGACGGGAAGGGCGCACGCCCTGCTCTTTGGCCACTTCCGCGATCACCGGCAGCGTCGAGAAAGCGGTGTGACCGGTGCCTGCCAGCAGCGTCATCAGGTAGGTTACCAGCGGGGCCAGCAGCGTGACGTGGCGCGGATGTCGGCGCAGCAGGCGTTCCGCCAGGCTCACCAGATAGTCCATGCCGCCCGCCACCTGCATCGCCGCGATGGCGGCGATCACCGCCATGATGATCTCTATCACGTCGAACGGGATAGCGCCGGGTGCCATACCAAAGCCCAGCGTCAGGATCAGTACCCCCATCCCGCCGGCGAATCCGATACCAATGCCGCCAAGACGTGCGCCCAGCCAGATCGCCATCAGGACGACAAGCAGCTCAACCACAAACATGAATCACTCCTGCAAAGTTAACCGGTGAACTCCGGGAATGCTGTGTACCAAAAAAAAAGGCACACCATGTTGATCGCGGTGTGCCTTTGGTTAACCCGCGTGGGTTAAACCCTACTGCTCGTTTTCATCGGTGTAGCGTTTTGCTTTATAAACCGGATACATCAGGTTCTGCACCGAGAAGATATCGTCCAGCTCACTCTCCGTCAGCAGGCCGCGCTCCAGCACCACCTCACGCACACTTTTCCCGGTTTCGGCACAGATTTTGCCGACGATGTCGCCGTTGTGGTGGCCGATGTAGGGGTTGAGGTAGGTCACGATGCCAATTGAGTTGAAGACGTAGGCCTCGCACACCGCGCGGTTGGCGGTGATGCCGTTGACGCACTTCTCCAGCAGGTTGTAACAGGCGTTGGTCAGGATGCTGATCGACTCAAACAGCGCCTGGCCAATCACCGGCTCCATGACGTTAAGCTGCAGCTGACCCGCTTCAGAAGCCATGGTCACGGTGGTGTCGTTGCCAATCACCTTGAAGCAGACCTGGTTAACCACTTCCGGTACCACCGGGTTCACTTTGGCCGGCATGATGGAGGAGCCCGCCTGCAGCTCAGGCAGGTTGATTTCATTCAGGCCGGCGCGCGGACCCGAGGAGAGCAGGCGCAGGTCGTTACAGATTTTAGAGAGCTTCACCGCCAGGCGTTTCAGCGACGAGTGAACCATCACATAGGCACCGCAGTCGGAGGTCGCTTCAATCAGATCTTCCGCCGGAATGACCGGCAGGTTGCTGACTTCCGCCAGACGCTGCACGGCCAGATGCTGATAGCCATCCGGCGTGTTAAGACGGGTACCGATGGCGGTCGCGCCAAGGTTAACCTCCAGCAGCAGTTCGGCGGTGCGCAGAATGCTTTTGGTCTCTTCGTTCAGCAGCACGCTGAAGGCGTGAAACTCCTGCCCCAGAGTCATCGGCACCGCATCCTGCAGCTGGGTTCGGCCCATTTTCAGGATGGTCTGGAATTCATCGGCTTTGCGCTGGAAGCCTTCAGACAACTGGCTGATGCCATCAAGCAGTTTCAGCAGCGAACTGTAAACCGCGATGCGGAAACCGGTCGGGTAGGCGTCGTTGGTGGACTGGCACTTGTTTACATGGTCGTTGGGGTTGAGATACTGGTATTCCCCTTTCTGGTGGCCCATCAGCTCAAGACCGATGTTTGCCAGCACCTCATTGGTGTTCATGTTGACCGAGGTCCCGGCGCCGCCCTGATAGACATCCACGGGGAACTGATCCATACAGCGGCCCTTGTTCAGCACTTCGTCGCAGGCCTGAATGATGGTATCGGCAATGTTACGCGGGATGGTCTGCAGCTCTTTGTTAGCCATCGCTGCTGCTTTTTTTACCATCACCATACCGCGGACAAATTCAGGTATGTCACTGATTTTGCTGTTGCTGATATAAAAATTTTCAATCGCACGCAGAGTATGAACGCCATAATAGGCATCCGCCGGAACTTCGCGCATACCTAACAGGTCTTCTTCGATACGAATGTTGTTCGCCATGATAACCTTCTTGTTGTTGCCGCTAACCATCACAAAGGATGTGTTTATTTTGTCGTGGTGTGCCCGTGCCGACATATTATCCGTCTTCATAGAGGCGTGTGCGATCATATTCTGATGCCCGGGAAAAGCACGCATGCAGATCGCTAATGCTGCTGCCGGGTTAACGATATGTGAAGTTGGTTACAAAATTAACCCCGCAGGATAAATTTGACAGGATCGGTTGAAAAGGGCGGCGCGGGTGCCCATCTCTTTTCTTATCCTCCTCAGGATGAACGCTTTCTGCTGACCGGCACGCTGCCGTTCAGCCTCTACTTACAGGAGAGTACGGTGCGCTGGATACCGTTATTAGTCTTTTTTGTTCTGGCCTGGATTGAGATTTCACTGTTCATCCAGGTCGCGCACGTCATGGGCGTGCTGCTGACCATGCTGCTGGTGGTGTTCACCTCCTGCATCGGGGTCTCGTTGGTAAAAAATCAGGGCATGAAAAACTTCATGCTGATGCAGGAGAAGCTGGCGCGTAACGAAAGCCCGGCCACGGAGATGATCAAAAGCGTCTCGCTGATCATCGCCGGTTTCCTGCTGCTGCTGCCGGGCTTCTTTACCGATTTGCTGGGCCTGCTGCTGCTGCTGCCCCCGGTTCAGAAGCATCTCACGCTGAAGCTGATGCCCCATCTGCGCGTCTGGCGCGGGCCGGGAGCCGGACCGGACAGCGGCTACACGATGGACGGCGAGTTTGAGCGTAAAAACAGCGATCGCCTTGAGCATCACGACGATCACCAGGATCGTTAACCGCCATTGTCACCACTGAAAGCGCAACCTCCGGGTTGCGTTTTTTATTTGTGCCGTCGTCTGTTTAAAAAAGCATCACTTATGGCTTCCATAGAAAAAATTTGTTGTTAGCCCCCTTGAAAGCGGGTGGGGATGGCCCTATCTCACAGGTCACGAGGCCGGAAGCCATGCAGCCCGGTGTTCAACCCCAAAACTGAATGATTGGACTTCTCAAAGGAGAGCTATCACATGAAAATTCGTCCATTGCACGATCGCGTCATCGTCAAGCGTAAAGAAGTTGAAGCTAAATCAGCTGGCGGCATCGTGCTGACCGGTTCTGCAGCCGGTAAATCTACCCGTGGTGAAGTTCTGGCTGTCGGCAATGGCCGCATCCTTGAGAGTGGCGACGTTAAGCCGCTGGACGTGAAGGTTGGCGACGTGGTGATCTTCAACGAAGGTTACGGCGCTAAAACCGAAAAGATCGACAACGAAGAAGTGCTGATCATCTCTGAAAGCGACATTCTGGCGATTGTCGAAGCGTAATTTTTTCGCGTAACTCACTGAACGAAACGAATTTAAGGGACAATTGAAATGGCAGCTAAAGACGTAAAATTCGGTAATGACGCTCGCGTAAAAATGCTGCGTGGCGTGAACGTACTGGCAGATGCAGTAAAAGTTACCCTGGGCCCGAAAGGCCGTAACGTGGTTCTGGATAAATCTTTTGGTGCACCGACCATCACTAAAGATGGCGTGTCCGTTGCGCGTGAAATCGAACTGGAAGACAAGTTCGAGAACATGGGCGCGCAGATGGTGAAAGAAGTGGCCTCTAAAGCGAACGACGCTGCAGGCGACGGCACCACCACCGCGACCGTACTGGCGCAGGCTATCATCACCGAAGGTCTGAAAGCCGTTGCCGCGGGTATGAACCCGATGGACCTGAAGCGCGGTATCGACCAGGCCGTTGTGTCTGCCGTTGAGAAACTGAAAGCGCTGTCTGTACCTTGCTCAGACTCTAAAGCGATTGCGCAGGTAGGTACTATCTCTGCTAACTCCGATGAAACCGTGGGCCAGCTGATTGCTCAGGCGATGGAAAAAGTGGGTAAAGAAGGCGTGATCACCGTTGAAGAAGGCACCGGCCTGCAGGACGAGCTGGATGTGGTTGAAGGTATGCAGTTTGATCGCGGCTACCTGTCACCGTACTTCATCAACAAGCCAGAAACCGGTGCGGTTGAACTGGAATCGCCGTTCATCCTGCTGGCTGACAAGAAAATCTCTAACATCCGTGAAATGCTGCCCGTGCTGGAAGCCGTTGCGAAAGCCGGTAAACCTCTGCTGATCATCGCGGAAGATGTTGAAGGTGAAGCCCTGGCAACGCTGGTGGTCAACACCATGCGCGGCATCGTTAAAGTGGCTGCGGTTAAAGCACCAGGCTTCGGCGACCGTCGTAAAGCCATGCTGCAGGATATCGCTATCCTGACCGGCGGTACCGTCATCTCTGAAGAGATCGGTATGGAGCTGGAAAAAGCTGCGCTGGAAGATCTGGGTCAGGCAAAACGTGTTGTGATCAACAAAGACACCACCACCATCATCGACGGTGTGGGTGAAGAGAACACCATTCAGGGCCGTGTTACCCAGATTCGTCAGCAGATCGAAGAAGCGACCTCTGACTACGACAAAGAAAAACTGCAGGAGCGCGTCGCGAAACTGGCAGGCGGCGTAGCCGTTCTGAAAGTGGGCGCAGCCACTGAAGTTGAAATGAAAGAGAAGAAAGCGCGCGTTGAAGATGCGCTGCACGCAACCCGTGCTGCTGTCGAAGAAGGCGTGGTTGCAGGTGGTGGTGTGGCGCTGGTTCGCGTTGCAGCACAGCTGTCAGAGCTGCGTGGTCAGAACGAAGACCAGAACGTCGGTATCAAAGTTGCGCTGCGCGCGATGGAAGCACCACTGCGTCAGATCGTCTCTAACGCCGGTGAAGAGCCTTCTGTTGTGGCGAACAACGTGAAAGCGGGCGACGGTAACTACGGTTACAACGCGCAGACTGAAGAGTACGGCAACATGATCGACTTCGGTATCCTGGACCCAACCAAAGTGACCCGTTCTGCGCTGCAGTACGCGGCCTCTGTTGCGGGTCTGATGATCACTACCGAGTGCATGGTCACTGACCTGCCAAAAGGCGACGCACCTGATTTAGGCGCAGGCGCTGGCGGTATGGGTGGCATGGGCGGTATGGGCGGCATGATGTAATTGCCGTTGACTGCCTGAGTCACAAAAGAACCCCCGACCGGAAACGGCCGGGGGTTTTTCTTTTGGGCAGGAAAATAGTATAAGTAGTGGCGCAATCGTACGTCTTTCCTCCTGATATTTCCCGTTGTCTGCACGCTGTCTGCAGTTGTCCGGCTGAATTCACTGATGTTCAGTTCATTCTTCAGGCAGGCAGCGTCGCCGAGATGTAACATGAAATATTGAGGGGATATAACGGGATTAAGGCAATGAATGTGCAGAAAAAAGTGCTTTTTTTCTGCTACGCTGCCACCCGACTCTGATGATAATAAATGGGGATTACAATGCGGATTAACCTCTTGCCCGGACTGACGGCTGGCGTGTTATTGCTGGCGGGCTGCAGCAGCTCTACGCAACTCTCTTCAGCAGGCGAGCGCGTGACGTTTACCGATCAGCAGCCTGCCAGTTCCTGCCAGCTTCTGGGCAACCTTACCGGCTCACAGAGCAACTGGCTGAGCGGTGCAGGCGGCGAAACCAGCGCACTGCGCGGTGCAGCCAATGACCTGCGCAATCGCGCCGCGGAGATGGGCGGCAACGTGATTTATGGTGCCACCAGCCCGACACAGAATCTGCTGTCTGCGTTTGCGCCTCTGGACAGCAAAATGACCGGTCAGGTCTACAAGTGCCCATAATGTGGCATGGGTAGTACAGCGAATCTCAGCGGCCAGCCTTGTGCTGGCCGTTTTTATTCCTGACGCAGCTGTAAATCCAGCGGCGTTTTACTCGGCTCTCCGCCAATTTCCCGCGCCAGTTTCGGCACCAGATAGCCGGAAACCTGTGACAGTAACGCCCGCACCAGCTGGCGCGCCTCATCGTCAGACACAAAGAAATGTGCGGCACCCTGCACCTTATCCAGCACATGCAGATAGTAGGGCAGAATGCCCGCATCAAACAGGGCATTGCTCAGGGTGGCCAGCGTCTGCGCATTATCGTTCACGCCCCGTAGCAGCACACTCTGATTCAGCAGGGTGACACCGGCCCGCTTCAGGCTGCTCATCGCCTCACGCAGCGCATCATCAATCTCCTGCGCATGGTTGATGTGCGTCACCATTACCACCTGCAGGCGGGTCGCGCGAAGCATCTCACAGAGCTGATCGGTAATGCGTGCCGGAATCACTACCGGTAAACGACTGTGGATGCGCAACCGCTTCAGGTGCGGGATCTTTTCCAGCGCGGCAATCAGCCACGCGAGTTCATGATCTTTCGCCATTAATGGATCGCCGCCGGAGAAGATAATCTCATCCAGTTCCGGATGATCGGCGATATAGTCCAGCGCCGCCTGCCAGCTTCGCTTATTACCGGGATTATCCTGATAGGGGAAGTGACGGCGGAAGCAGTAGCGGCAGTTGACCGCACAGCCGCCTTTGACCAGCAATAACGCCCGGTTGCGGTATTTATGCAGCAGTCCGGGCACCGCGTTACTTTGTTCATCGAGCGGATCGGTGCTATAACCAGGCGTATCGATGAATTCCTGACGCTGCGTCAGAACCTGAAGCAGCAACGGGTCGTGCGCATCGCCTTTTTTCATCCGGCTGATGAAGGCATGCGGAACGCGCAGAGCGAAAAGCCGCCGCGCATCCGCGCCAGCGGCCAGCTCAGGATGCTGTTCCAGGGCTAAAATACGCAGTAATTCATCAGGTTCAGTGACAACATCAGCAAGTTGCTGCAACCAATCTTCTCTGGAAGGTATTTTTAGGGTTACAATGTGTGCCATTTTTTTGGCTTAGTACCAGTATCAATTTTCGTAGAGGGCCTTCATGGCGACTTATTCTAGCAACGATTTCCGTCCCGGTCTTAAAATCATGTTCGAAGGCGAGCCGTATGCCATCGAATCCAGTGAGTTCGTTAAACCGGGTAAAGGTCAGGCATTCGCACGCGTTAAAATGCGTCGCCTGCTGACGGGTTCTCGCGTTGAGAAAACTTTCAAATCCACCGACTCCGCCGAAGGCGCAGACGTAATGGATACCAACCTGAGCTACCTGTACAACGACGGTGAGTTCTACCACTTCATGCACCAGGAAAGCTTTGAGCAGTTCCCGGTTGAAGAGAAGACTGTGGGCGAAGCAGCGAAATGGCTGCAGGACAACGCAGAATGTATCGTTACGCTGTGGAACGGTCGTCCTATCGCTGTTCAGCCGCCGAACTTTATCGAAGCTGAAATCGTGGAAACCGATCCAGGCCTGAAAGGTGACACTGCCGGTACCGGCGGTAAACCTGCCAAGCTCTCTACCGGCGCGGTTGTAAAAGTGCCACTGTTCGTTCAGGAAGGCGAAGTGGTGAAAGTTGACACCCGCTCTGGCGAATACGTGTCACGCGTGAAGTAAGATTCGCAGGCGCATCTCCGGATGCGCCTTTTTCTTGTCTGAGAGAAAAAAATGAAAAAGCTGGCAAAATTAATCGCATTCGCGTTGCTGGTCTCCTCTGCATTAAGTGCCTGCAACACATTCCACGGTTTTGGCGAAGATGTCTCCCACTTAGGTGGTGCCATTTCGCGTGCGGCAAAATGACCTTAACGGCTTCTCCTTTTTAAAGTTCCGCGGCAGCATCCGCCGGAAATCCGGCTATGCTTAAAGCGCTGTACTTTACATCCATCAAAAAGGACATTGTCATGTTAAAGAAAAGTATTGCCGCGATCTTCTCTGTACTGGTGCTCTCTTCACTGCTGACGGCTTGCAACACTACGCGTGGCGTGGGTGAAGACGTCGAAGCGGGTGGCCAGGCGATTCAGAACAGCACGAAGTAACCTGTTATTACAGCCGGTACGAAAACGGTTTTGTACCGGCTTATTCCCTCTGCACTATTTCTGTTTCACCCAGATTAACTCATCAACCGGGAAGCCATCACGGCGCGCCTGATCAACCAGTTTCTCTTTGACGCCCGGCTCCAGCTGCGGTGTGCGCGACAGTATCCACAGGTAGTGGCGATTCGGGCCACACACCAGAGCATAGCGGTAGTCGGGATCCAGGGCGATAACGTTGTAGCCGCCGTAGAAGGGGCCAAAGAACGAGACTTTCAGGGCGGCGCGCTGCGGCTCACCGGTGAAGTAGGCCTTACCGACGCTCTCCTGCCAGCGCTGTTTTTTCACGTTATAGCCACGATTGATCACTTTCAGGCCGCCATCTTCACGCGGGCTGTAGTTAGCCGTGACCTGCTCCAGACCGCGTTCAAACGGATGATTGAGGCGGGCAATCTCATACCACTGACCGAGATAGCGCTGGCTGTCAAAGTTCTCAACAACCGTGACGTTTTTAGGTGGCGTGGTGCTACAGGCAACGGAGAGAAAAGCGCTGAGGCTGGCGACAAGGGTTTTCCATAAAGACATAGCGGGATTCCTTTGTGATTTAACTGCTTAAGTATAGAAGCCGAAGCGCTGTTTTTGGCATCGCCGGCATGAGATTGTTTGCCGCAGGCATTGCAGGTAGACTTCCACCCCTTATTTGTATCAGGAGTCATCACCATGAGCGAAACGGCAAGCTGGCAACCAAGCGCATCCATCGCCAATTTGTTAAAACGCGCCGCGATTTTAGCGGAAGTGCGTCGTTTCTTTGCCGATCGTGGCGTACTGGAAGTGGATACGCCAGCGATGAGCCAGGCCACTATTACCGATATCCATCTGGTGCCTTTCCAGACGCGTTTTGTCGGGCCTGGTGCGTCGCAGGGGCGCGATCTCTGGCTGATGACCAGCCCGGAATATCATATGAAACGCCTGCTGGCAGCGGGCAGTGGTCCGATCTATCAGATGGGGCGCAGTTTCCGCAATGAAGAGGCGGGACGTCATCATAATCCGGAATTCACCATGCTGGAGTGGTACCGGCCGCACTACGACATGTACCGCCTGATGAATGAGGTGGACGATCTGCTGCAGCAGGTGCTGGAGTGTGACAGCGCAGAGTCGCTCTCCTATCAGCAGGCCTTTATCCGCCACCTGGATCTGGATCCGCTGTCGGCAGATAAAGCGCAGCTGCGTGAAGCGGCAGAGAAGCTGGGCGAAGGCGAGCTGGCGCGTGCAGAAGAGGATCGCGATACGCTGCTGATGCTGCTGTTTATGCTGGGCGTGGAGCCGAAGATTGGCCAGGACAAACCCTGCTTCGTTTATCATTTCCCGGCCAGTCAGGCGGCACTGGCGGAGATCAGCACCGAAGATCACCGCGTAGCTGAACGTTTTGAGGTCTATTACAAAGGCATTGAGCTGGCGAACGGTTTCCGTGAGCTGACCGACAGCCGCGAGCAGCGTCAGCGGTTTGAGCAGGATAACCGTCGCCGTGCGGCGCGCGGTCTGCCGGTCCATCCTATTGATACTTATCTGCTGGATGCGCTGGCGCACGGTATGCCCGCCTGTTCCGGGGTCGCGCTGGGTATCGATCGGCTGATTATGCTGGCGTTAAAAGCAGAGTCACTGAGTGAGGTGATCGCCTTTCCGGTTGATCGCTGCTAGTCCGTGGCTCACAGACGATGACGGAGCAGAGGGGAAGGGGTGGCCCGGATGAAGAGCAAAGCGTCCGAGCCAGGATGGCGAGGCCGACCGCCAGGGATGGCGGCCTTCTTTGCGATCAGCCGGGCCACCCCTGACCGGGCACCTGTTTCAGCTAACCACTGTTATCAGGAAATTCCTGAATGGTGACCGGCAGCGTCAGTTTCTGATCGTTGCGCAGCACCTGCACATCAATCACGGAACCGGGACGAATCTCTGCCACCTGATCCATGGTCTCCTGCGCCGAGATGGCTGGCTTACCGTTTACGCTGAGCAGTACATCGTTGGCCTGAATTCCGGCCTTGTCCGCCGGTCCATCCGGCGTCACCACGCTGACGATAATGCCCTGAACCCGATCCAGATTGCTGCCCTGTCCATGCAGCGGCGGCAGCTCACGACCGGTAATACCGATATAGCCGCGGATCACCCGACCATCACGAATCAGCTTATCCATGATCTTCGAGGCTAAAACGGTGGGGATGGCGAAACCAATGCCTTCCGGCGTTTCGCCATCGTTACTTTTATCAAAGGTCAGGGTGTTGATGCCCATCAGCTCGCCAAGCGAGTTAATCAGCGCGCCACCGGAGTTACCCTGATTGATCGACGCATCGGTCTGCAGGAAGTTCTGGCGGCCTGATGAACTCAGTCCAACCCGGCCCGTAGCGCTGATAATGCCCTGCGTCACCGTCTGCCCCAGGTTATAAGGGTTGCCTATCGCCATCACGACATCACCGATATGCGCCTGGCGATTGGGATTGATCGGGATGACAGGCAGGCCGGAGGCGGTGATCTTCAGCACGGCCAGATCGGTCATGCCGTCGGAACCGACCAGCGTGGCCTCAAAGAAGCGGCCATCCTGCAATGCCACGATAATCTGATCGGCATTATTGATGACGTGCTTGTTGGTCAGGATGTAGCCTTTGGCATTCATAATCACCCCCGAGCCCAGGGTGGTAATGCCACGGTTGTTGTTGCCGTGGGCGCTCCGGTTATAAACGTTTACAACGGCAGGCACGGCGCGGCGCACCCCCTGATTGAAGCTGAAGGGCGTTTCGTCGTTGATATCGTCGTGGTTATAGAGGGCGTCGCTGCCCATACGCAGTGCAGGCAGTGCTGCGAGTAAAATACCCGCCACAATCAGGCCCAGCACTACGGCACGCAAAAGTTTAAGAAACATGGTGTTAAATCACGCCAGGGGAGATCGCTGGGCAGAATAACATGAGAGCGGCGGACACACACGCGCTTGTGTCCGCCATAATGCGAGGTTTATCTCAACAACAGATAGATACTTTCATCGCCGCGCACCACGTTCAGTGCCAGAACCGGCGGTTTGCCTTCCAGTATCTTGCGCATCTCAGCCAGGGTCTGAACCCGGTTGCGGTTTACGCCGATGATCACATCATCTTTCTGCAGGCCAACCTGTTCAGCCGGTGTCCCTTTTTCGATAGTGTCGACCTTCACGCCTTTGTCGCCGGTTTTGGTCTGTCCATCACTCAGGGTGGCACCCTGCAGGGCCGGAGACATCAGCTGGGCGCTGGCGGTGGTCTGAGCGCTCTGCTCCAGCGTAACGGTGACCGTCACCGGTTTGCCTTCGCGCAGCAGGCCAAGCTTAACCTGTTCGCCTGGTGGGGTCGTGCCCACTTTTACCCTCAACTCAGCGAAGCTGGTAATCGGCTTGTCGTTGATAGAGGTAATGATGTCGCCGGACTTGATGCCCGCCTTCTGTGCGGCAGACTGCGGTAACACTTCCGAAACGAAGGCGCCACGCTGCACGTCGACATTGAATGCCTTCGCCATGTCGGCTGTCATTTCGGTGCCTTTAATACCCAGCTGACCGCGCTTCACTTCGCCAAATTTGATCAGCTGCTGCGCGAGGTTCATCGCCATATCGCTCGGGATCGCAAAGCCGATGCCGATATTGCCGCCGCTGGAGGCCAGGATGGCAGTGTTGATCCCAATCAGCTCGCCGTTCAGGTTGACCAGCGCACCGCCGGAGTTGCCGCGGTTAATCGCGGCATCGGTCTGAATAAAGTTTTCCAGCCCCTCCAGGTTAAGGCCGCTGCGGCCCAGCGCAGAGATGATACCGGAGGTCGCCGTCTGGCCCAGACCAAACGGGTTCCCGATTGCGACCGCAAAATCACCCACTTTCAGCTGGTCGGAGTCCGCCACTTTAATCTGCGTGAGGTTTTTCGCGCCCTGGATCTGAATCAGGGCGATATCGGTCTGCTCATCATGACCGATCAGTTTGGCTTCATACTCACTGCCATCGCCAAGCTGCACGTTGATCTTGTCGGCACCGTTCACCACATGATTGTTGGTCAGCACGTAGCCTTTCGCGGCATCAATGATCACGCCCGAGCCCAACCCTTCAAACGGCTGTGGCTGATTATTCCCGCCAGGCATCTGACCGAAAAAACGTTTCAGAGGCTCAGGGATATCCTGAGCCTGTTCGCCGGAATCGGTGCCTTCCACGTGAACGCTGACCACGGCAGGCAACACTTTTTCCAGCATCGGTGCCAGGCTCGGCAGCGGCTGGCCCGCAATTTGTGCTGGCAGCGTTGCCATCGCGTCTGGCGCGGCGGCAAGGCTCATCCCGATACTCAAGGCTAATGCGCTAAACAGGCGTGCTTGTTTTTTCATTGCTACAACGCTCTCGCTGCAAAGTGGGAGGATTTAATGAGTGTGACAGTCGTTTGTGGTCAGGGTTCGCAAAAACAGCGGGCGCAGACAGGCTGCGCCCCAAAAAGATTAGTCGCGGGCAGGGCGCTCGCCACGCAGTAAACCGGATGCGCCTTCAGAGTAGTCGCGCGGCATCTGCACCGGCACCTGGTCGTTGTCAGCTTCCGCTTCAGTCAGCTGATAGGCAAAAGGATTCTGCTGACCCGGCAGATTCGGCAGCAGATCGTTAGAGCCTTTCGCCATATGCTGATAAAGCTGACGATAGTCACGCGCCATGTTGTCCAGCAGCTCGGCGCTCTGTGCGAAGTGGTTAGTCAGCTCTTCGCGGTAATCGGCCAGCTCGGCCTTCGATTTTTCCAGTTCATACTGCATGCTGCGCTGCTCACGCAGCTTTTTGTTGCCGAAACGCATGGCGACTGCGCCGACAATAATACCTACCACTAAACCAATTAGCCCGTATTCCCAGGTCATAATGACTCCCGTGTTTTTTCCATTGTTCCGTAGGGCGTTGCACCATTTCAATAATAGTCACTATACCCGTTAATCTTATGGATGTGGAACTCCGGAGCAGCATGGCTTAGTGTAGAACGGCCTTTTTTTCAGCAACCGTGGTATGAATCAGACACTATTCAGGGACTTTGAAACAACAATGCAAACCTCATCTCCGCTTGCACGTTATGAGCAGGCGCTGTCGCAGGGCGAATTCAGGCCCGATGACGTACAACGTGAAGCGATTACCCGTTTAGACGCCCTGCAGCAGGCGCTGGTTGCCCGGCAACAGGCTGCCGCGCCCGCCTCATCCGGCCTGTTGGGTCGCCTGTCGAAATTGATCGGTAAAGAGAAAAATGCGGCGCCCCAGCCTGTTCGCGGACTCTACATGTGGGGCGGCGTCGGGCGCGGCAAAACCTGGGTCATGGATCTCTTTTTTCAGTCTATTCCTGGCGAACGCAAACTGCGCCTGCACTTCCACCGTTTCATGCTGCGGGTGCATGAAGAACTGACGCAACTGCAGGGGCAGAGCGACCCGCTGCTGATTATCGCGGACAAATTCAAAGCGGAAACTGACATCCTCTGTTTCGATGAATTTTTTGTCTCCGATATCACCGACGCGATGCTGCTGGGCACGCTGATGGAAGCGCTGTTTGAGCGCGGCATCGCCCTGGTGGCAACCTCGAACATTCCGCCGGATGACCTCTACCGCAACGGCCTGCAGCGCGCGCGTTTTCTGCCGGCTATTGAGCAGATAAAACGGCACTGTGATGTGATGAATGTGGATGCCGGCATCGACTACCGGCTGCGGACACTGACCTCGGCGCATCTGTGGAACTATCCGCTCAACGAGGCCACCCACACGGAGATGGCGCGCATGTTTAAGGCGCTGTCGGGCAGCCAGCCGGAGGAGGCGCCGGTGCTGGAGATCAACCATCGCCAGATGCCGACGCTGGGCGTCAGCGACGGCGTGCTGGCCATCAACTTCACGACGCTGTGCGGGGAAGGGCGCAGCCAGCATGACTACATCGCGCTTTCCCGCCGTTTTCACAGCGTGCTGCTCTATGACGTGCCGGTAATGATCTATAAAACCGAAGATCAGGCGCGCCGTTTCCTGGCCCTTGTTGACGAATTTTATGAGCGTCACGTGAAGCTGGTCGTGGCCGCAGAAACCTCGCTGACCGAGATCTATCAGGGGACGCGGCTGAAGTTTGAATACCAGCGCTGTTTATCGCGGCTTCAGGAGATGCAGAGCGAAGAGTATCTGCGCCTGCCGCATCTGCCGTGAGAATAATCAGGATAAATACCGAAATAGGGTTCGATTTTTGCAATCGACTTCTCTATAATCTTGCGACCCCACGTTACAGCAAAGGATTTTTTTCCCAAATCCTCTGTGTTCCAGTAACTCTATCCGAAGGGGTGGCTTGCTGGTCAAAATGGTCGTGTGAGCCTCATTCGTTTACTTAAGCGTTTGGGATTTCACCAACGTGTAACTTAATTTGGGTAAGCTTTTCGATGAAAACTTTTACAGCTAAACCAGAAACCGTCCAACGTGACTGGTTTGTAGTTGACGCAACGGGCAAAACTTTGGGTCGCCTGGCGACTGAACTGGCGCGCCGTCTGCGTGGTAAGCATAAAGCGGAATACACTCCGCACGTTGATACGGGTGATTACATCATCGTTCTGAACGCAGAAAAAATTGCTGTTACCGGCAACAAGCGTACTGACAAGATCTACTATCACCACACCGGCCACATCGGTGGTATCAAACAGGCGACCTTTGAAGAGATGATTGCTCGCCGTCCTGAGCGTGTGATTGAGATCGCGGTTAAAGGCATGCTGCCGAAGGGCCCGCTGGGTCGTGCTATGTACCGTAAGCTGAAAGTTTACGCAGGCAACGAGCACACCCATGCGGCACAGCAACCGCAAGTTCTTGACATTTAATCGGGATTAAAGGCAATGGCTGAAACTCAAAACTACGGCACTGGTCGCCGCAAAAGCTCTACCGCTCGCGTATTCATTAAGCCGGGTAGCGGTAACATCGTAATTAACCAACGTTCTCTGGAACAGTACTTCGGTCGCGAAACTGCCCGCATGGTCGTTCGTCAGCCGCTGGAACTGCTGGATCTGGTTGGTAAATTCGATCTGTACGTCACTGTTAAAGGTGGCGGTATTTCTGGTCAGGCTGGTGCGATCCGTCACGGTATCACCCGCGCTCTGATGGAATACGACGAATCACTGCGTGGCGAGCTGCGTAAAGCTGGCTTCGTAACGCGTGACGCGCGTCAGGTTGAACGTAAGAAAGTCGGCCTGCGTAAAGCACGTCGTCGTCCTCAGTTCTCCAAGCGTTAATTGTTTGCAGCTCCGGCTGCGGCAATTGGCTCAAAAAACCCGCTTCGGCGGGTTTTTTATTTTCTGCCTTCCCGTCTGATAACGGGGAAAACCGTAAGCCCGCGCTCAATTTACCTGCAAAGATTCATTCCACGCCCACAAGCAGCCTAAAATCTGGTAAACTCTGTGTCACTTTGCGCCCGCAGGCCGGTGCGTTATGCGCCTTCCCGCTGTCGGGGCGTCAGTTTTACGGCGCAGCTGACCAGGTTGCGTGCGAGTTCGACAAGCAAGTGAGTCGCCGTGTGGTTGGCTATTCGCAGTATCTTTTTGTGAACAAACTTGGAGGTTTTCATGGCTGTCGCTGCCAACAAACGTTCGGTAATGACGCTGTTTTCTGGTCCTACTGACATTTTCAGCCATCAGGTACGTATCGTTCTGGCGGAGAAGGGTGTCAGCGTAGAGATCGAGCAGGTCGAAATGGATAACCTGCCGCAGGATCTGATTGACCTCAATCCGTATCGCACGGTACCGACACTGGTAGATCGTGAGCTGACGCTGTATGAATCCCGCATCATCATGGAATATTTAGATGAGCGCTTCCCGCATCCGCCACTGATGCCGGTTTATCCGGTTGCCCGTGGTGACAGCCGCCTGATGATGCACCGCATCGAGCAGGACTGGTACAGCCTGATGAGGAAGGTTGAGAACAGCAGTGGTCAGGAAGCCGAAGCCGCACGCAAACAGCTGCGTGAAGAGCTGCTGGCGATCGCGCCGCTGTTTGGCCGCACGCCTTACTTCATGAGCGAAGAGTTCAGCCTGGTGGATTGCTACCTGGCACCGCTGTTATGGCGTCTGCCTTCAATGGGCATCGATTTGATCGGCTCTGGTTCAAAAGAGCTGAAAGGTTACATGAACCGCGTATTTGAGCGTGACTCTTTCCTCGCTTCATTAACTGAAGCTGAACGTGAAATGCGCCTGCAAGCACGGGCTTAACGTATGGAAATGTCGCAACTTACTGCACGTCGTCCCTATCTGCTGCGCGCCTTCTATGACTGGTTGCTCGACAACCAGCTGACGCCGCATCTGGTGGTCGACATCAATCAGCCAGGTGTACAGGTGCCGCTGGAGTACGCGCGTGATGGTCAGATTGTCCTGAACATCGCGCCCCGTGCTGTCGGTAACCTCGATCTGGCGAATGACCAGGTGTCGTTTAACGCCCGCTTTGGGGGTGTTCCTCGTCAGGTTAACGTGCCGATGGCGGCAATTCTGGCAATCTATGCCCGGGAAAACGGTGCCGGAACGATGTTTGAACCGGAACCGGCTTACGAGCTGGATATTCAGGAGGCGTCAGAAGGTCAGGAAGAGACCATGATGTCCGTGATTGATGGCGATCGTCCCGACGATGCCAGCGATGATGAGACACCGCCTGATGACGATCCACCGCCGCGGGGCGGACGACCTTCACTGCGCGTCGTGAAATAACCGCAGCATTCTTAAAACAGATACCCGCCTCTCCGGCGGGTATTTTTTTGCCTGTCAGCCATAAAAAAATCCGGCTGCCTGCGCAAACCGGATTTTTTATCACACCTTCGCTATCAATAGACGTCGCGCAGGTAACGCTTCTCTTTCTTCAGCTGGTCAACATAGTCCGCTGCGCGCTCGCTGGAGAGGCCACCGAACTGGCGAACCACTTCATACAGCGCATTATCCACATCCTTCGCCATGCGTGATGCATCGCCACAGACATAGAAGTAAGCGCCTTCCTGCAGCCAGGCATAGAGTTCTGCACCCTGCTCAAGCATCCGGCTCTGCACGTAGATCTTCTTCTCCTGATCGCGGGAGAACGCCAGGTCAAGCCGCGTCAGTAAACCGTTATCCCGCCAGGCGAGCAGTTCATCCTGATAGATAAAGTCATGTTCCTGATGCTGATCGCCGAAGAACAGCCAGTTTTTGCCCTGCGCGCCGGTTGCCTGACGCTCCTGCAGGAAAGCCCGGAAGGGCGCGATGCCGGTGCCAGGTCCCACCATGATCAGCGGAGCGCTGTTATTGGCTGGGACGCGGAACGCTTTGTTCGGCGAAATAAAGATGGCTGGCTTTTCGCCACGACGTACGCGCTCAGCCAGGTAGGTTGAGCAGACGCCACCACGATTACGGCCGCCGCTGTGATAACGCACCGAGGCAACGGTCAGGTGCACCTGATTCGGATGGGCTTTGGAGCTTGAGGAGATCGAGTAAGCGCGATGCTGCAGCGGACGCAGCAGGGCAACAAACTCAGGCACCGCCAGCGTGCGCGTCAGGTCAAGCTGCAGCAGGTCAAGGCTATCTTTGCCCCACAGCCAGACACCCAGCGCATCTTTGTCGTCGTGCTGTAACACATGACGCAGCTCCTGGTTGGTGGTGTTCTGCCCGACCCATTCGATGAGCTTGCGCGACGGTTCAGAGATCTCAAACTGGTAGGTCAGCAGGTCGCCGAGGCTGCGGTCAAAGCCGGGCACCGGCGTCTCGTAGTCGGCATTAAGCTGGGTCAGCAGCAGGCTGACCAGCGATGGCTCGTTGACCGGAATGACGCCGAGCGCATCACCCGCTTCATACTTCAGGCCGCTGTCGGTCAGGTCAAACTCAAAATGTCGGATATCTTTGGCAGACTGCTCGCCAGAGAGGCGCTTGTTGGTGATTAGCGCCGCGGCGTAAGGGTTCGATTTGTTGCTGCCCGGGATGACCGGTGCTTCAGGCGCGCTCTCCAGCACGGTGCCGCTGCTGCCTGCGCTGGCCGCAAACTGAGGCATGGAGCTGTTCAGCCACTCGCTGGATGGCTCTTCATAGTCGATATCGCAGTCGATGCGATCCACCACGCGTTTTGCTCCCAGCTGCTCAAGGCGCATATCGATGAACTTGCCTGCCTGACAGAAGCCGTCATAGCCGGTATCACCGATTGCCAGCACGGCAAAATGCATCTGCTCCAGGCGCGGTGCGGTACTGGCAGAGATCGCATCCCAGAAGAGCTGCGCGTTATCCGGCATCTCGCCTTCGCCGTAGGTTGAGGTGACGATCAGCACATGGCGCATGGTGGCAAAGACGTCGAGGTCGACATCGCCCAGCGCCTGAACCACCGGCACCAGCCCTTTAGCACGCGCCGATTTCGCGGCGGTCTGCGCCAGCGCTTCGGCATTGCCGGTCTGTGAGCCGTAGAGAATGTGCAGTTGCGTGGTCGCGGCTGCGCCTGTGCCCGCAGCGGGTTGCTGCTTGTCTTCTAATACCAGCAGACGGGAGTGAAGACCCGCGAGAAAGCCAGCCAGCCAGTATTTCTGATCGCCATTAAAAGGTGCATCTTCTGGAATATAAGGAATTTTCATGGGTACTTTTACTCAATCCCGTTCTTCCCCGTCATCAGTAACGCTGGCCGGTTTAAGCGGTTCCGCTTTCCCGCACCGCGGTGTGCGGCTGGGGAGAGCGGTTCTGCATCTGTCCGGTACAACGACGACTCCGGGCAATGATCAATGAATAACATTCAGTTCAGCCTGAACAGTGTGACTGTCAGGAGAGTTTGCCCACCGCCGCGGCGATTTCAGGCAAGGCCGCACGTGCAAACAGCTCTTCAAAATCAGGCAGATGGCCCAGCACTTCCCGGTTACAGGCATCCTGATACATGATCCAGCCATAGGTGGCCAGGCTGTCCATGGAGCGGATGTTACGCTGCGTCAGCGCCGCTTTGTAATCTGACATGCGTTTGGAACCAATCAGACTGGCCAGTTCGTCATCGTTATACGCTTCGATGGCGGAACGGGCATGGCGCTGCAGTTTGCTGATCAGCGAAAAGTCTTCCGTCATCAGCAGATTGCGTACGGCTTTTTCTACCGCCGGATCTTCAACCGCTGTCCCTTTCGGTAATTTACTCAGGGCCAGCTGCTGAGCAAAGCTCAGAACGGTGTAGTTGTTAAGCAGAACAAACATCTCCAGCGTATCGGTCGCGCCGTAGGCGGGTACCGCACCGTCAGCAATGGTCTTGCCCTGACGCCAGGCCGCTTTGAACTTCGCAACCTGATGGCCGGCCAGCGCGGTCGACAGCTCTTCGAGCAGATCTTTACGGCTTCTGGCTTTCAGGATCTCACCGCCATCCTGATAGAGCAGCAGCGAGCGCGGCATCACATACACAAAGTGGTGACACTCCGTTTCCCAGTTCTCCAGCAGCCAGGCAGCACGCGGTGAGTTTGTGGCCTCCAGATGCCAGTTCAGCATGGTCAGCACGGCCTGCTTATGCACCTGCGCCATCTCATCCTGATCGGCAATCGAGCCGAAGCGCACTGAATCACCGGCTGCATGGCTGGCGAGTGTTCCATACGGGTCATACTGATAGGCGAAGCCGCCGCTCATGCCGTTACCAAAGCCTTTACCGAAGGTGCCCAGGTTGAGGATGGCACCATTGGTCATATATTCGCAGCAGAAATCTCCTACGCCTTCGACCACGGCTGTGGCACCGGAGTTACGCACCGCGAAGCGGTCACCGGCCTGGCCCTGCACGAACAGGCGTCCACCGGTCGCGCCAAACAGCGCAAAGTTACCGATCAGCACATTACCATCGCCATCCTGCGCGCCGCCGCCCGGCGACATGATAAACAGCTCTCCGCCACACTGTCCCTTGCCGACGCCGTCGTTACAGGTGCCGTAGTGGGTCAGCTGCATGCCATCGTTGCAGAAGGCGCCAAATGACTGACCGGCTGAACCGGTAGTTGAAATTTTTACGGTCGCAGGGGCCAGATAATGGCGACCGCGGTCATCGCTCAGAACCGCAGGCATCGCCTGCAGCTGCGCCGCACTCAGCTGATGGTTCAGCATGCGTTCAATGTCGATCGCCAGCTGGCCCCCCACACTTTTGTTGCGGTTGTTCAGCACGATGCCGTTGCCCAGTGCGACGTCGGTATTGCCCTGATCGACCAGCGCTGATTTCAGCTGCTCAACCCAGCCATCATCCAGCTCAAAATCTTTCTCCAGATAGACCGGCTTCTCGATCTTCAGCTCCGGCACCACGGTGAGCATGGCGCGTAAGTCGAGCTTGCCTACTTCCAGCGGGTGATCCATCAGGTGCAGCAGGTCAGCCCGGCCGCGCGCTTCACGCAGGGAACGCAGGCCCATACGCGCCAGGATCTCACGCACTTCATGGGCGACGTTGAGGAAATACTGCGCCAGCTGACGCGGATCGCCATCAAAGGCTTCGGCGTTGGTCGTCAGACCCGCCGGGCATTTGACGTTACAGTTTTTCGCCATCACGCACTTCAGCATCATCAGCGCAGTGGTACCGAATTCGAAGCTGTCGCCGCCCAGCAGCGCGGATTTCACCACGTCGCTGCCGGTCTGCTGCGCGCCCGAGCAGCGCAGCTGCACTTTCTCACGCAGGCCGTTGGCGCAGAGCGCCTGATGAACTTCAGCGATGCCGATTTCCGCCACGCGTCCGGTGTATTTCAGGCTGGTCACCGACGCAGCGCCGGTACCGCCGGTGTTACCCGCCACGTTAATGACGTCTGCGCCCGCTTTGGCCACGCCGACCGCGATGGTGCCGATCCCTTCTGAGGAGACCAGTTTGACGATCACGCGCACCCGCGCGGCTTTACAGTCGTGGATCAGCTGCGCCAGATCTTCGATGGAGTAGGTGTCGTGATGCGGCGGCGGCGAGACCAGCTCGACGCCTGGCGTACCGCCACGCGCTGCCGCAATCTCAACCGTGACTTTTGCCGCCGGTAGCTGGCCGCCTTCGCCAGGCTTCGCACCCTGACCAATCTTGATTTCCAGCTCTTCCAGCATCGGGTCCGCCAGATAGGCAGCCCAGACGCCAAAACGGCCGGACGCCAGCTGCTTGATGCGTGAGGCACGGATGGTGCCGTGACGGGAGTAGTGCTCGCCGCCTTCACCGCAGTTACTCATGCCGCCGACCATGTTGGTGCCGTGCGCCACCGCTTCATGCGCGGGGGCGACCAGCGCACCGTGACTCATCGCACCAGAGGCAAAGGTGCGGGTGATTTCGCACGCCGGCTGCACGTCGCTCAGTGGCAGGGAGGGCAGAGTGGTGAAAATACGTGACAGGTAATCTGCCGCTTTACCGTAAGCGGTTATTTTCAGACCGCCGGTCACCACCTCGCTGCTCTCGATATCGTCGCCGAAGCGGAACTTCAGGGCGTTAGAGAGATTCTGCAGACGCTCGTTCTCTGGCTTCAGGCCTTCGATCGCATCGGTCAGACGCAGCATAAAGTGATTCAGGCTGCCATCCACCGCTTCACACACCAGACCACGAATGGCAAAGCCGTTGTTGGTCAGTGAGTAGCGTCCCAGTTTGCGGCGGAACTCCGCTTCGCTGTCGATATGGGTCAGATCGGCCGGGAATGTCAGGATGTCACGCAGGGCCGCCGGGCGACGCTTACGCTCCTCATACATCAGGCTGGAGAACTGACGATAGTCGGCCGTGATTGCGAAGTTGTTGATCACCTCATCCGGAATACGCTCGAAGCTGCTGTCTTTAAAGGTTTCTGGCTTGATACCAAAAGCGTTATCCAGTTTTGCCAGCGTCATCAGACGGATAAAGTTATCCTCTTCGCGCGCTTTATCAGCAAAGCGAATCGGCTCTTCGGTCATATCGATAAAGGTGCGTACGGCAATCGTGCCGTAGGAGTGACCGGCACCCTCTGCGCGCTCTTTAAACAGACCCAGCAATGGTACGTCCGATTCACCCTGAATCTTCAGTGCGCTCTGATGCCAGTCAACAGCCATCTGCGCGATAGCCGCGAAGCCTGCGCCACCCACCGGCGTTTTGATATTCGGGAAGTACTTTTTCAGCACCGGATCATCGGTGTTGAGGAAGTTAGGCTCAAAGAACTCGCCGCTGCTGTAGCTTTCTACGGTACAGAGGCCCACTTTGCCCATGGTTTTCATCAGGGCTTTTTCCGCGGCTTTGGCATAGCGCTTAAAGGCTTTATTGCCTTCTTCACCCTCGCCAAATTTCTCCTCTGCGCGCATCTGTACGCCCAGCGGATAGATTGCTGATGCGCCGAAGCCCAGCGTCGCGGCAATGTGGTGCGAGGAGATGCTCTGACCGCTTTCCACCACCAGTGACACATCAAGGCGCAGACCTTCCTGCACCAGACGCTGGTTGATGGCGGAAACCACCAGCAGCATCGGGATCGCGGCGTGCTTCGAGGAGATGTGGCGGTCGGTCAGAACGGCGATGCCGCCCTGCGTCCGGGCAAAATCCACCACCTGCTGCGCCAGGTCATCAATCGCTTTTTCCAGGGCGTTCGCGTTAGCGGTCGTGCTCAGCAGATCTTTGCCGATGACCGGCTCATAGAGCATCTCGAAGCGGGCGTAGGGGGCAACGGTCTGCTCACGCAAACGCAGCATATCGAGATGGCTGAGAATCGGTGTCGGCACCACAATCTGACGGCCTTTGCTGCGGCCCAGGTGCGGTTTCGCCCCCAGCGCCACACGCAGCGTCATGCCATCCACTTCGCGGATAGAGTCCAGCGGCGGGTTGGTAACCTGCGCAAAGCGCTGAGAGAAGTAGTGCGCCATGCCGCCTTCATGATCGGATAAGCCGTTAATGGCGTTGCCGTAACCCATTGCGGAGATCTTCTCTGCGCCGGTGTTAAGCATCGGGTCCATCATGAACTTGAAGCTTTCCTGGTTGTAGTAGTAGGCGACAAAGCGCTGATAGGTTTTCAGATCGCCGCGATAGCGCAGCGGTGAACCCTGCTGCTCAGCCGGGATCTCCGGCAGATCGTCCAGGCCGACGCGCGCTTCACGCAGCAGGGCGGAGTAATCTTTCTCTGCGGCCAGTTTTTCCAGCGCCTGCAGCGTGGTGTAGCTGCGTTTTTCACGGTGATCGAAGTAGAGCATGCCGCCCGCTTCGATACGGCCACGACGCAGGACGCTTTCAGGAGGAAAGGCGATCTGGCCCGCTTCGGACATCGCACCGATATAGTCTGCGGTTTCGACCGAGCGCAGCGGGCGCAGGCCCAGACGGTCAAGGCGTGCGCCAATGACTTCGCCATTGCCAAAGATTAGGGCGGCAGGGCCGTCGTTCTTCTCTTCATACAGAGAGAAATACTCCAGCATGTCGCGCACCTCGGTTGACAGCGAGCTGTCGTTTTCCCAGGCGGGCGGCATCATGGAAACCACGGCGGTGATCAGATCGAGATTATCTTCCATCAGACGGCTGTGGATACTCTGATCCAGACGCGAACTGTCGGACTGCCCTTTAGGCCGCACGATCTTTTTGCCGCGCGCTAGTGCCAGGGCCGATTCGGCGATGCGGTTTTTACGATCCGTGTTCAGCTCGCCGTTGTGCGCCATCAGGCGGAACGGTTGCGCCATAGTGGTATGCGGATCGGTGTTGGTCGAGAAACGGGTGTGGAAAAAGAGCCCGCGCACCTGATGATCGGGATCGGTCAGATCTTTGAAGTAAGGAATCACTTCATTGGAGTTCAGGCGCGCTTTAAATACCTGCGTGCGCGACGACAGCGACAGCGGATAGAGCCCGCCAAATTCGCTTTCGGTAAAGGCGCGTGCTTCGATAGTTAACAGGGCGCGGTAGATACGTTGTTCGAAGTCATTCTGGTCGGCCACGTCCTGAGGCGCAGTGAAGATCCACTGCAGAATCGGTAACTGAAACTGAATGGCAGCCGGACGCGTCACGCTGCTGTCGAGCGGCATGTCGCGCTTCATGATCACCGGCAGGCCGAAACTGCTGAGGGTCTCATCCACCAGACGTTCGGCATTCGCGCGCAGCTCAGCATCTTTCGGCACAAAGAAGTTGCCGACGCCAAAGCGACCCGCTTCCAGTGGCTGGCCGGTAATCTTGCGGAAGAAATGCAGTGAAAGGTCAACGTTGACGCCTGCGCCATCGCCGACGCCTTCTGCTGACATACCGCCGCGGTGCGGCACTGTGCACAGGGCGCTGTGCGCCATCTGCAGAATCTCATGGGTCTGCTCGCCGTCCTTACGCGTAATGAAACCTACACCACAGCTGTCACTGCCTGCTGTCGGATCATACAAGCCATAGGATTGAGGTTTTTTAGTGGACATTGAGGGTCTCCTTAAACTGCTTTGACATTACCTGCACTGTTTCAGGGTCTGGGCGCAACTGAGGCGCAGCTTCATTTTCATCGCCATGCTCTGTCGAGCGCGCGTCATAGCCCTGAGCATTTCTCTCCAGACATCCGTAAAACGTCCTTTATTGAGCTGCTCTTCGATTTCCGGTCTCGTAAAGGAGATGACTTAAACCACGCGGGAGTCTTCTTGTTGCATAGATATGCCGAGACAATGGCCCGTCAGGAAAGCTTTCAGCGGATTTCCAACTTATCGGGAAAGCGTAATCAGGTCAAATAGGGCGGCCAGGCGGGCTTATCAGGCGCTTTTCTCATATAAATATATGAAAATATTGATTTTTATGGTTTAAAATGTCTCACTCTGCCACCTGGTGATCGGCCGATAAATGTGAACTGACTCACTGTAGTGCAGGCGTCATATCTCTGCACCATGCTGGTGACAGGGTGTCTGGCAGCATTAAATGCTGTCCGGCACCCCTGATACATAGCATGTATCTGTTTTTCTTATGTCGGCCTATTTGAATGAAACAGCGGTTGGTTATAAGAAAAATTAATCAGGCAGCGAATGCTTAAAACAGCATTAAAGTTGAATGAGTATTCATATAAAGGAGAGAGCCTGCGCAACAGGACGCTGCCAGGATATTGAAAAAAGGCCGTCGGGTGAAATCTGCGATTCACAGGCGGCCTTACAGATTATTCATTTGGCACAATCAGTCAAGGGATTTAACCGGTTTGTACCAAACGTCGCCGAACGGCAGGGCGGATGCACCATAAAAGCGCATTCAATCCCTCATCTTCGCGTGACGTGCTGCGACGTCCGCAGGCTAACTGCGCTATCATGGGGCTGTTTCTTTTCCAGGGAGTCGTTATGAAACAGATTCGTCTGCTGGCGCAGTACTATGTCGATTTAATGGTCAAACTTGGCCTGGTCAGGTTCTCGCTGCTGCTGGCCTCTGCGCTGGTGGTGCTGGCGATGATTGTCCAGATGGCGGTCACGATGGTATTGCGGGGGCACGTCGAGAGTATCGATGTGGTGCGCTCGGTCTTCTTTGGCCTGCTGATTACGCCCTGGGCCGTCTATTTTCTGTCGGTGGTGGTCGATCAGCTTGAGGAGTCGCGGCAGCGGCTGGCAAGGCTGGTGGATAAGCTGGAAGAGATGCGCACCCGCGACCTGGAACTCAATCAGCAGATGAAGGAAACCATCACCCAGCTGAATCAGGAGATCAGCGATCGTAAAAAAGCGGAGCTGGCGCGCGAACAGGTGATGGACAAGCTGCGCGAAGAGGTCACCCGCCGCGAACAGGCTCAGATTGAGCTGGAGCAGCAATCATCCTTCCTGCGCTCCTTCCTGGATGCGTCACCTGACCTGGTGTTCTATCGCAATATCGACAAGCAGTTCTCCGGCTGCAACCGCGCCATGGAGCTGCTGACCGGCAAAAGCGAAAAGCAGCTGATTGGCCTGACGCCGCGCGATATCTACGATGATGAAGCCGCAACCAAGGTGCTGGAAACGGACGAAAAAGTGTTCCGCCATAACGTCTCCCTGACCTATGAGCAGTGGCTGCAATATCCTGACGGGCGCAAAGCCTGTTTTGAGATCCGCAAGGTGCCCTATTACGATCGTGTCGGCAAACGCAGCGGGCTGATGGGCTTTGGCCGCGATATCACCGAGCGTAAGCGCTATCAGGACGCGTTAGAGAACGCCAGCCGGGAAAAGACCACCTTTATTTCCACTATCAGCCACGAGCTGCGTACGCCGCTTAATGGCATTGTCGGCCTGAGCCGCATCCTGCTGGATACCGATCTGAACCAGGAACAGCTGAAATACCTGAAAACCATCCACGTCTCGGCCATTACGCTGGGCAACATCTTCAACGATGTGATTGAGGTGGACAAAATCGAGCGTCGTAAAGTTCAGCTGGATAATCAGCCGCTCGACTTCACCGGTTTCCTCGCCGATTTAGAGAATCTCTCCGGCCTGCTGGCGCAGCCAAAAGGGCTGAAGTTTGTGCTCGCGCCGCAACTGCCGCTGCCTCACATGATCTCCACCGACGGAACGCGTCTGCGTCAGATTCTCTGGAACCTGATTGGTAACGCCGTGAAGTTCACCCAGCAGGGCGAGATCGTGGTGCGCGTCGCGTATGAGCAGGATGAAACACTGCGCTTTGAGGTGCAGGACTCCGGCATGGGTATCCGGCAGGAGGAGCAGGACAAGATCTTTGCGATGTACTATCAGGTTAAAGATCAGCATGGCGGGAAACCGGCGACCGGAACCGGCATCGGGCTGGCGGTTTCACGTCGTCTGGCCCAGGCGATGGGGGGAGATATCCGCGTACAGAGTGCGCCCGGCCAGGGCTCATGCTTCACCGTCGAAATTAAAGCACCACGCATCGCAGAAGAAGTGATTGACGAAGGCGTCGACGACAGCCTGCCTCTGCCTGCGCTGCATGTGCTGCTGGTTGAGGATATCGAACTGAATGTGATTGTGGCGCGCTCCGTTCTGGAGAAGCTGGGATGCAGCGTGGAGGTCGCCATGACCGGCAGCGAGGCTCTGGCGATGTTTGACCCGCTGGAGTTCGATCTGGTGCTGCTGGATATTCAGCTGCCCGATATGACCGGGCTGGATGTCTCCCGTGCGATTCGCCAGCAGTATCAGGGCGCACATCTGCCTCCGCTGGTGGCGCTCACGGCCAACGTGCTGAAAGATAAAAAAGAGTATTTCGACGCCGGGATGGATGATGTGCTCAGTAAACCGCTGGCCGTGCCTGCCCTGACCGCAATGATCAAAAAATACTGGGACTATCAGGCAGAAACGGACGATGAAACGCCCGCCGTCAGCGATGACAAAATCCGGATGCTGCTGGATGTCGCAATGCTCGAACAGTATATCGAGCTGGTGGGCCCGGGGTTGATTACGCAGAGCCTGACGATGTTTGAGAAGATGATGCCGGACTATCTTGCGGTGCTGGAATCGAATCTGATGGCGCGCGATCAGAAAGGAATTGCGGAAGAGGGGCACAAAATCAAAGGCGCGGCCGGGTCCGTCGGGCTGCAGCGTTTACAGATGCTGGCGAAACAGATCCAGAGTCCGGAGCTGCCGGCGTGGTGGGACAACGTGGTTGAATGGATTGAAGAGCTGAAACATGAGTGGCGACACGATGTGCAGGTTCTGCGCGACTGGGTTGCCGGACAGGAGAAGTGAAACGGCAGAAAAAAATGACCCCAGCCGAGGCCGGGGTGCGCGAATACTGCGCCAACACCAGGGAAAATGTTGCGGCCGCTATGATTTGAATAATTAATGCAGCCGCAGGGTATTGGTTAACACTGTCATCACCTTAGCAAATTCATCTTCTCATGTGACAAGATTCATTAAAATGTGTGATGTTGAGCAGCGTTTAAACACAGAAAACATTAATTTGGCAACACAGTCAAGCAAGGAATTAATTTCCGCGTTATGTTGCTGCTATTTTAATCAGATTTACCCTTTTTCGCGTACTTTTAACGCGGCTGCGCCATGTCGCGAAGACCGTACAGCGTAAAAGCGAACTGGCAGGTTCATTTGCCCTGACAGTCCGCGTAACGCGCTGATATTGCAAGCCGGCAGCCTGAAATGAACCGAATCATCCAAAACGATTCGGAATGGCAGAAATGAATCTTAAACTTTGCGCTTTTCTGCGTCTGCCGGGTTGCGGGGCAGGGATCGAAAACCGGGTCATTTATGACAGGATTTACGCTGACCTCTGCTGTTTATTTAGACGTTATAAGAATAGTTCTGGTTAAGAGTTGAACCATTACGACAACAGAAAAAAATAACAGTTAAGGTTGATGAATGATTTAAAGCGGCGTTTATTACCCATTATTAAGTGTTTATCTGGAAAGATGCTAAGCAGTGGCAATGAATGGAACCGATTCCTTTTTTCGGAAGTCCTTGAACTATTTCGATCTGTTGCCGCATGTTGATGCAAAATAGGTGCATGAAGTCTGGAAACGCACCGTTCATTTTCACCGAAAATCGCAAAAAGGCGATTTTTCTGGCAGTGATTACATGAGTAATTGATTAACGTCTGAAACAGGTATGGGAAGATTGCATGAACAAGCATAAAGGAAGCGCCGGACGGCGTATCAGACGGATTGCCGGCCGTCTCCTGCTGGTCTGGCTGGGCGTGTGGCTGGCCGGCATTTTACTCTTTTCGTTTTTACCGGTGCCCTTCTCCGCAGTGATGGTGGAGCGACAGGTGGGGGCGTGGTTGCGCGGTGATTTCAGTTATGTGGCGCACTCAGACTGGGTCGGACATGATGAGATCTCGCCGTGGATGGGGCTGGCCGTTATCGCTTCTGAAGATCAAAAGTTTCCCACGCACTGGGGCTTTGATGTGGCGGCGATTGAATCGGTGCTGGATAACAGCGACAGCCGGATGCGCGGAGCGTCCACGCTGTCACAACAGACCGCGAAGAATCTCTTTCTCTGGGATGGTCGCAGCTGGATCCGTAAGGGGCTGGAAGCGGGTCTGACGGTGGGGATTGAGACGGTCTGGACGAAGCGGCGTATTCTGACCGTCTATCTCAATATCGCGGAGTTCGGGCCGGGCATCTTTGGTGTGGAGGCCGCATCACAGCACTATTTCCACAAACCTGCCAGCCGGCTCACTGCGGCCGATGCTGCTTTACTGGCGGCGGTCCTGCCGAATCCGATTCGTTACCGTGCCGCCGCGCCTTCAGGCTATGTCAGGTCGCGGCAGCAGTGGATACTGCGCCAGATGCGTCAGCTGGGGGGAGAGGGCTTTTTACAGCGTAATCAGCTTAACTGACCTTACTCTTCATCAAAGCCCGCTTCAAATAACTCAATGACCGCAGCCAGCGCCGGGACCTCTTCCGGCCCGCTGGCTTCAATCTCAATGTGTCCCCCTTTTGCCGAGTCGAGCATCAGCAGGGCGATCACGCTGCTGGCCTCGGCTTCGGTGCCAGCCTCGTTGCGCAGTAACACTTCGGCATCGAAGCTCTGCACCAGCTCAAACAACTTCATCGCCGGACGGGCATGCATGCCCAGCTTATTTTTGATTTCTACAGTTTGTCTGACGGTCATGATTTGCGCTTTTCCAGCGTGCGATGGCGTGACTGTACATTCTTACCGCGCGAGCGGAAATAGTCCGCCAGCTGCTCGGCGATATAGACTGAGCGGTGTTTACCGCCGGTACAGCCAATCGCCACGGTAAGATAGCTACGGTTGTTGGTCTCCAGCATCGGCAGCCAGAGTTCAAGATAGCTGCGTGTCTGGTAGATAAAATTATGCACTTCCGTGTGGCGGTCGAGGAAGGCCGCGACCGGGCGATCGAGGCCGGTCATCGGGCGCAGTTTCGGATCCCAGTGGGGATTGGGCAGAAAGCGCACGTCAAACACGTAGTCCGCGTCGATAGGGATGCCATGTTTGAAACCAAAGGATTCAAATACCATCGTCAGCTCACGTTCACGCTTGCCCAGCAGGCGGGTGCGCAGCATCTCGGCCAGCTCATGCACCGACATCTCTGACGTATCAATGATCAGATCGGCGCGCGAACGCAGCGGCTCCAGCAGATCGCTCTCTTCATCAATGGCGCTCTCCAGCGACAGATTTTTGCTGGAGAGGGGGTGCAGACGACGCGTATCGCTGTAGCGGCGAATCAGCGTGTTGCGGTCGGCGTCGAGAAACAGCAGCTGAGGTGAAAAGGAGTCGGGCAGATTATTCAGTGCGGTTTCAAAAATTTCGGGGGATTCAGGCATATTGCGCACGTCGATGCTGACCGCCGCCGAAATATTCCGCTCTGCCAGTGAGTTCGCTAACTCCGGCAGCAGCACCACCGGCAGGTTATCAACACAGTAGAACCCCATATCCTCCAGCGCACGGAGTGCCACTGACTTCCCCGAGCCTGAACGACCGCTAACGATCATCAGCACCATGACCTTCTCTCCCGTTTTAAAACCGGCACCCGGCCGGTAAAGACGCGTTACAGCTCTGTCTGGTTTTCCGTAATAATGGCATAAAGCTCTTCATCACTCTGCGCAGCGCGCAGCCGGCGGCAGACCGTTTTATCGGCCAGACGCTTTGCCACCAGTGAAAGGGTGTGCAGGTGTGTTTTGCACTGGTCAGCCGGAACCAGTAAGGCAAACAGCAGATCGACCGGCTGGTTATCAACGGCATCAAACGCAATCGGCTGTTCGAGGCTGATAAAGACCCCGACCGCGCGCAGCGTATCCTCTTCCAGCTTGCCGTGCGGGATCGCTATCCCGTTGCCGATACCGGTACTGCCCATACGCTCACGCGTCAGGATCGCTTCGAAAAGCGTCTGGTGCGGCAGGTTGAGCTGCTTAGCGGCCAGTTCGCTGATGATTTCCAGCGCACGTTTTTTGCTCTGGCAGTGTACGCCACTGCGTGTGCAGTCAGGCGAAAGCACCGTGCTCAATTCCAGTGTAAGATCGTTGTTCATTATCGTTTCACTTGCGGGTTCACCAGGCCATTCACCGCCGGCGTCTTCTGACGTGACGGAAAATGACGCCTGCCAGATGACAAAACGGGGCGGATTATCCGCCCCATCCTGTCGGCTCAGTGCGCCAGGCGCGCGTAGCCAGCATGAAGGTTAATGTTTTTTCAGTTTATCTTTATGTTTAGTCAGCTGACGGGCGAGCTTGTCGATCAGCCCGTCAATCGCCGCGTACATATCTTCCGCTTCCGACGTGGCGTGCAGCTCGCCACCGTTAACGTGGAGTGTTGCGTCAGCCACCTGCATGACTTTCTCAACTTTCAGGACAATATAGACCTGATTGATGTGCTCAAAATAGTGTTCCAGTTTGGCAAATTTAGCACTGACGAATTCACGCAGTGGTGGCGTAATTTCAACGTGTTGCCCGGTCAGGTTCAGCTGCATAGGTCTTCCTTCTCATTTCTGTCAAACCAGCTGTTTACGCTGGTTCGATGGCGGGATGGATAAAGACTCACGATATTTTGCGACGGTACGCCGTGCCACCATGATCCCCTGATCGGACAACATGGAGGTCAGTTTACTGTCGCTCAAGGGTTTGGCTGGATTTTCCGCTGAAATTAATTTTTTCACCAGTGCACGAATCGCGGTAGAGGAGGCTTCGCCGCCCCCTTCCGTGTTGACGTGGCTGGAGAAAAAGTACTTCAGTTCAAAAATACCGCGCGGACTGTGCAGATACTTCTGCGTGGTCACGCGGGAGATAGTTGATTCGTGCATCTCAACGGCCTGAGCAATATCAGCCAGGACCATCGGGCGCATAAACTCTTCCCCCTGCTCGAAAAACGCCTGCTGCTGCTCAACGATACAGCGCGTCACTTTCAGCAGTGTATCATTGCGGCTTTCCAGACTCTTAATCAGCCAGCGTGCTTCCTGCAGGTTGCTGCGAATAAACTGCGTGTCGCTGTCGTTACGCGTGGTGCCGCCCATCGCCGCATAGTGCTGATTGATCTTCAGGCGGGGCAGGCTGTCGGCGTTGAGTTCAACCGTCCAGCGGCTGCCGACCTTGCGCACCAGCACATCGGGAATCACATATTCCGGTTCGCCGGTGTTGATCGACTGGCCGGGACGCGGGTCCAGCGACTGAATCAGCAGCATCGCCTCTTTCAGCACCTCTTCTTTGAGGCGCGTTACCCGCATCAGGCTACGGAAGTCGTGGTTAGCCAGCAGGTCGAGATGCTCACTGACAATCAGACGTGCTTCGGTCAGCATGGGCGTGTCGGGCGCATATTGTGACAGCTGAACCAGCAGGCAGTCGCGCAGATCGCGCGCACCCACGCCAATCGGGTCAAAGCGCTGGATGCGTTTCAGCACCGCTTCAACTTCATCCACCTCCAGCTCGTCATTGCCGATACTGTCGAGGATCTCCTCAAGCGAAACGGTGAGATATCCGGTGTCATCGATAGCATCGACGATAGAGGTCGCAATCGCGCGATCGGTATCACTGAACGGCGTCAGGCCGACCTGCCACATCAGATAATCCTGCAGGGACTGCGTCGTCTCACCCTGGTAGACCGGTAGCTCGTCATCCTGATAGTCCGTCCCGGTGCCGGAAGGTGTGCCAGCGGTGTAGATCTCATCCCAGGTGGCATCCAGCGGCAGTTCATCGGGCATCTCTTTTTGCTCAAGCGCTTCGCGGGTATCCAGCGCCTCCGCTTCTGCAGCGTCCCGGGAGTCGATCTCGTCGTGCGGGTCCGTCTGCTCAAGCAGGGGATTACTTTCCAGCGCCAGCTGTAGCTCCTGCTGGAGTTCAAGCGTAGAGAGCTGCAGCAGACGAATCGCCTGCTGCAGTTGGGGAGTCATTGCCAGCTGTTGGCTGAACCTGAGTTGTAAGCCTTGCTTCATAGACAGGATGATAGTTCCCAGGTAAATAGCGGTCTTAACGACACCTTATCAGAGTCTGAACTCTTCACCCAAATAAACCCGCTTAACCTGCTCATCCGCAAGAATTTCATTGGGTGTGCCGTGCGCGATCAGGTGGCCCTGGCTGACGATATAGGCCCTCTCACAGACCGCTAACGTTTCACGCACGTTATGGTCGGTAATCAGCACGCCGAGGCCGCTGTCACGCAGATGCTCAATGATCTTCTTAATGTCGATAACGGAGATAGGGTCAACACCGGCAAAAGGCTCATCCAGCAGAATGAACTTCGGATTGGCGGCCAGCGCACGCGCGATCTCAACACGGCGGCGTTCGCCGCCGGAGAGGGCCTGGCCCATGCTGTCGCGCAGGTGCTCAATGTGGAACTCTTCCATCAGCTCGCGGGCGCGATCCTGGCGTTGCTCTTCGGTCAGATCGTCACGGATCTGCAGCACCGCCATCAGGTTATCGTAAACGCTGAGGCGACGGAAAATGGACGCCTCCTGCGGCAGATAGCCGATGCCACGACGCGCACGCGCATGCAGCGGCAGGATGCTGATATCTTCATCGTCAATCACGATACGGCCCGCGTCACGCGGCACGATGCCGACCACCATGTAAAACGTGGTGGTTTTACCGGCACCGTTCGGGCCCAGCAGGCCGACAATCTCGCCGGATTTCACCTGCAGACTGACATCTTCTACCACGCGACGGCCTTTGTAGGCCTTCGCCAGGTTTTCTGCGATTAATGTGGCCATAGCTATCAGTTACTCTTCTTCTCGCTGTTGGACGACGCTTTATCCTGAAGTTGCGACGGCACCAGTACGGTGGTGACGCGCTTGTTCTGGCCCTGGCTGAAAGCCTGCATTTTCTGCTCTTTCACCAGGTAGGTGATGCGATCGCCTTTGATGTTGCTGTCCTGCTGCTCAATAAACGCATTGCCGGTCAGTTCAACGAAATCGTTGGCCAGTTCGTAATGCAGTTTTGCGGCATGGCCCTGAACCGGTTTGCCGCTGTCCTGCATCTGATAGAAGGTGGCAGGATTACCGTAGGCGTCGACGATGGTTTTCTTACTGTCGCCGCCCGGACGGGTGACCACGACTTTATCTGCCGTAATTTTGATGGTGCCCTGCGTCACAATGACGTTACCGGTAAAGGTCGCGACATTGCCCTGTAAATCCAGCGCCTGATTCTGCGAGTCAATATTAACGGGTTTGTCCGAGTCACCGGTCAGGGCCAGCGCCGGAACGCTGGTCGCCAGCAGCACGCTGGCCAGTAAAAGCTTCAGGCTATTTTTGTTCATTTTGAATTTCATAAGAGGTTTTGACCTTCTCGATTAACTCGGCGTTTTTTGTCCGTAAATTGCCGCGCATTTTCATGCCGGTGGAGTTAAAGCTGCGGCCATACAATGTCACCTGGTCATCCGAGGTAACATCCTGGGTCACCAGATTGATCTGCGCGTTATCTGTTTTGATCCGCTCCAGCTGAGAATCCTGCGTCAGCGTGTTGAGCTCAACATGGCCATAAAGATAAAGCATACGATCTTTAGTGAGCTTTGCCTTATCCGCGCGTAACGTCCAGGTCGGGATCTTGTTCTCATCATAGGTGGTCATCACCGGATGCTCGAACCAGCTCAGTTCGTCATCCGAGAAATAGGTCACTTTGTCTGAGACCAGTTTATAGGACAGCGCGCCCTGCGGGTTATAAACCACCGTGTGCGAATCCGCACTGGTGTAGGTCGGAGACTGACTGTCTGTCCCGACGGGCATCCCATCGTCATCCTTATTGGTAAGATTCCAGCCGATCAAAACCAGTGCAATCAAGGTCAGAATCAGCGTTATCCAACGCCTGCTTTTACTCATACTGATTGCCCTTTGGCATCCTCAAATTTGTTCTGCGCCATTAAGATCAGATCGCAGACTTCACGAACCGCACCGCGTCCACCGGCGATACGGGTAACATAGTCTGCGCGCGGCAACAGGATAGGATGTGCATCCGCCACCGCCACGCTCAATCCCACCTTCGCCATGACCGGCCAGTCGATCAGGTCATCGCCGATATAGGCGACCTGGTCGTCGGAAAGAGATAGTTTATCCAGAAGTTCGCGATAGGCCAAAAGCTTATCCGATTGTCCCTGATAAAGATGACGGATGCCGAGCGTTTTGCAGCGATCTTCCATCAGACGGGCATTGCGGCCGGTAATAATAGCCACTTCCACATCTGAGGTCAGCAGGCAGCGCACGCCATAGCCATCCCGCACGTTGAACGCCTTAAGCTCTTCGCCGTTATTTCCCATGTAGATCACCCCGTCGGACATCACGCCGTCCACGTCGCAGATCAGCAGACGAATGCGACTGGCGCGCGCCATAACCTCAGCACTGACCGGGCCGTAGCAGGTGTCAATCGGGGGAGTTGCCTGTTGCATTTTCTCTTCCTGTTCAGACTACGCCAGCGCGCAGCATGTCATGCATATGTACCACACCGAGCAGATGGTCGTCATCGGCCACCAGAATCGACGTAATGTTTTTGGTCTGCATCAGGTTCAGGGCATCCACCGCCAGCATGTTTGGCCGGACGCGGATGCCCCCTGGCGTCATCACTTCCCCGATGGTGGCACGCTGAAAATCGATGCCCATATCAAAGATGCGGCGCAGGTCACCATCAGTAAAAATCCCTTCGATTTTCATCAGGTCGTCAACGATCACCGTCAGACCGAGGTTTTTGCGGGTAATCTCCAGCAGCGCATCGCGCAGTGAGGCGTCACGGGTGACATGCGGCAGCGCATCACCACTGTGCATGATATCGGCCACATGCAGCAGCAGTTTCCGGCCCAGCGCACCGCCGGGGTGGGAGAGGGCGAAATCCTCCGCTGTAAATCCCCGCGCTTCCAGCAGCGAAACCGCCAGAGCATCACCCATCACCAGCGTGGCGGTGGTACTGCTGGTCGGGGCCAGACCCAGCGGGCAGGCTTCCTGAGGAACGTGGACGCAGAGATGCACGTCGGCAGCCCGTCCCATCGCGCTGTCAGGCCGTCCGGTCATGCAGATCAGCGTAATGTGCTGGCGCTTCAGCACCGGAATCAGGGCGAGAATCTCGTTCGACTCCCCGCTGTTAGAGATGGCGATGACGACATCATTTTTGCTCACCATGCCCAGATCGCCGTGGCTGGCTTCGCCCGGATGCACAAAAAAGGCAGGCGTGCCGGTGCTGGCAAAGGTCGCCGCCATTTTCTTGCCGACGTGACCTGACTTCCCCATGCCCATCACCACCACCTTACCCTGGCAGGCATAGATCAGGGCGCAGGCCCGGGCAAAATCCTCATTGATATATTGATCGAGCTGTTCCAGCCCTTCACGCTCAATGCGCAGGACGGTTTTTCCCACCTGCTGGAAGTCGAATGCTGTTGGTTGCTGATGTGACATAGTGAGTCTGTCCTTGTTAGCCGTCCATGAACGCCGGCTGCATCCACAGCAGCGTCACCCAGACGAAGAAACCACAGAGTAAAATCAGGCCTGCCGTCCGGCCAACACGGCGACGCCGTAGCAGGCAGAGCAGGGCAAAGAGCGCACTCACGCCGAGCATCACCCAGTAGTCACGGGCGAAAGCGTGATAGTCAATGCTGCCGGGGTGGATCAGCGCCGGCAGGCCAAGCACGATGGCAATATTATAAATGTTGGCGCCGACCAGATTACCGATCGCGATATCATCTTCGCCTTTCAGTGCACCGGCGATGACCGTTGCCAGCTCAGGCAGGCTGGTGCCCACGGCGATCAGCGTCAGGCCCATCACCAGCTCACTGACGCCAAAGTAGTCGGCAAAGGCCGTGGCGTTGTCGATCACCATACGGGTCGACATCGGCAGGATAATCAGCGCAACGGCGAGCCAGAGAAAGGCCACCGTGTTGCCGCTCTCTTCACGGGGCAGCTCGGCCAGTTGCTCGCGGGTCAGGGTATCGTTATTGTCCCGTTCGGCCTTGCGCGCGATGCGAATCACCACCAGAAGATAAATCGCGGCAATCGCGATCAGGCCAATTCCATCCAGTCGACTAAGCTGATTGTCAAACAGCATAAAACCGCTGAGCAGGGTGACCAGCAACATCAGCGGCAGTTCGCGGCGAATCAGATTAGAATGCACACTCAGTGGGTGCATAAGCGCAGCGGCACCCAGAATCAGTAAAATGTTCGTAATATTCGAGCCGAGGGCAGTGCCCACAGCGAGATCCATCTGGCCATGCTGCGCTGCCGAAAAGGAGAGGATCATCTCCGGCAGCGAGGTGCCGATGCTGACCACGGTCATGCCGATAATCAGCGGCGGAATGCCCAGAGAGCGGCATAATATTGAGGCGCTAAACACCAGACGATCGGCACCATAAGCCAGTAAAAGCAAACCGATAATCAACAGTGCAGAAGCTACGAACATGAAAAATCCTTGCGTAAAAACTCAGGCCGGCAATGCGTTCCCGGCCGGTTTAAAATTCTGTTTGGCGAGACAGGCGCTGATTTTGACCGCCTCAGGGGCAAAAGTAAATTTAATGACCATTTTCGCCAAATCTTAGCGGTAAGTTTCTGTAAAGCTATCGTGAATCAGGACTGAACAGGCTACCATCGTACCCCATGTTTACGCCCGATCCTTACAAGAGGTAATAATGACCCAGCAGCAAACGAATCTGGTTGAGGTTCGTGGCGTGAGTTTTTCGCGCGGAGATCGCACCATCTTTGATGACATCTCGCTGACCGTGCCGAAAGGCAAAGTGACCGCGATTATGGGGCCATCGGGGATCGGAAAAACCACTCTGCTACGCTTGATTGGGGGGCAACTTCAGCCGACCCGCGGCGAGATTTTTTTCCGTGGCGAAAACATTCCGTCATTATCACGCGCCAGACTGTATGAAGCGCGTAAAAAGATGAGCATGCTGTTCCAGTCGGGTGCGTTGTTTACAGACTTAACAGTTTATGAAAACGTTGCGTGGCCGCTGCGTGAACATACGCGACTGCCTGAGCCGCTGCTGCACAGCACGGTGCTGATGAAGCTGGAGGCGGTGGGCCTGCGGGGCGCGGCCCAGCTGAAGCCCGCAGAGCTGTCAGGCGGGATGGCGCGACGTGTGGCCCTGGCGCGCGCTATTGCGCTGGAGCCGGAACTCATCATGTTTGATGAGCCCTTCGTCGGTCAGGATCCGATTACCATGGGCGTGCTGGTCAAACTCATTGATGAACTGAACCATGCGCTGGGCCTGACCTGCATCGTGGTCTCGCATGACGTACCGGAAGTACTGAGCATTGCGGACTATGCCTATATTGTGGCCGGACAAAAAATTATCGCACACGGCACCACGCCGGAACTGCGAGAGAATAACGACCCGCGCGTGCGCCAGTTTATTGATGGCGATGCGGATGGTCCGGTTCCATTCCGTTTTCCTGCCGGCGATTATCTCGCTGATTTAACCGGCTCACGGAGTAACTAAACAGATGGTCTTGAAGGCGCTGGCGTCGTTTGGTCGTCAGGGAATTGAAACGTGCGCCAGTTTTGGACGCGCAGGATTAATGCTGTTTCACGCGCTGGTAGGAAAACCGGCGTTTCGCAGACACACGCCACTACTGATCAAACAGCTCTACAGCGTTGGCGTGCTGTCGCTCCTGATTATTGTGGTATCGGGTCTCTTCATTGGCATGGTTCTCGGGCTGCAGGGCTATCTGGTGCTGACCACCTATGGCGCCGAAACCAGTCTGGGTATGCTGGTGGCCCTGTCGCTGCTGCGAGAGCTGGGACCGGTGGTGACCGCACTGCTGTTTGCCGGCCGGGCGGGCTCGGCGCTGACGGCGGAAATCGGCCTGATGAAAGCCACCGAGCAGCTCTCCAGTATGGAGATGATGGCGGTCGATCCGTTACGCCGGGTGGTGTCGCCCCGTTTCTGGGCGGGCTTCATCAGCATGCCGCTGCTGGCACTCATCTTTACGGCGGTCGGGATCGCGGGCGGTGCGCTGGTGGGGGTGAGCTGGAAGGGGATCGATCCCGGCTTCTTCTGGTCGGCGATGCAGAATGCCGTCGATTTCCGCACCGACGTGGTGAACTGCCTGATCAAAAGTGCCGTCTTTGCCGTGACGGTGACCTGGATTGCTCTTTTTAATGGCTATGACGCGATTCCCACTTCCGAAGGGATCAGTCGCGCGACAACGCGTACCGTCGTACACGCCTCTCTGGCGGTACTCGGGTTGGATTTTGTGCTGACAGCACTGATGTTTGGGAATTGATGCAATGCAAAGCAAAAAAAGCGAAATCTGGGTTGGCATTTTTATGATTATGGCGCTGATTGCCGCGCTGTTCCTCTGTCTGCGCGTCGCCGACCTGAAGTCAATGGGCACGGAGCCGACGTGGAAACTCTACGCGACCTTTGACAATATTGGCGGCCTCAAAGCCAGTTCGCCGGTCAAAATCGGCGGCGTAGTGATTGGCCGGGTGACGGATATCGAGCTTGAACCGAAGACCCTGCTGCCGCGCGTCACGATGGAGATCAGCGATCAGTACGCGAATAAAATTTCAGACACCAGTTCGCTGGCGATTCGCACCCAGGGTCTGCTGGGTGAGCAGTTCCTGGCGCTTAATTTAGGCTTTGACGACCCTGAGCTCGGTTCGGCGATGCTGAAAGACGGCGATACGCTGCGCGACACCAAATCGGCGATGGTGCTTGAAGATCTGATCGGTCAGTTCCTTTACAAGAGCGGCGACAACAAACAAAAAAATGAGGGCAAGGAGGCGCAGGATGGCAGCAGTGCCGCGCCTGCGGAACCGGCTCAACCTTAAAGAAGAGGGCATACCATGTTTAAACGTTTACTGATGATTGCCATGCTGGTGGTTGCGGTCCCGCTGACGGCAACGGCAGCCGACCAGAGCAATCCCTACAAGCTGATGAACGAAGCGGCGCAAAAGACCTTCAGCCGTCTGAAAAATGAGCAGCCAAAAATCAAGCAGGACCCCAACTACCTGCGTCAGATTGTGCGTCAGGAACTGCTGCCTTACGTGCAGATCAAATATGCGGGCGCATTAGTGCTGGGTCGCTACTATCGTGACTCAACACCGGCCCAGCGCGAAGCTTACTTCAGCGCTTTTGGCGACTATCTGGCCCAGGCTTATGGTCAGGCACTGGCCCTCTACAACGGCCAGAGCTACCAGATCCAGCCTGAGCAGCCGCTGGGCGACGCCAAAATTGTGGCGATTCGCGTCACTATCATCGATCCTAATGGCCGTCCGCCGGTTCGCCTCGACTTTCAGTGGCGTAAAAACAGCCAGACTGGCAACTGGCAGGCTTATGACATGATTGCCGAAGGCGTCAGCATGATCACCACCAAACAGAATGAGTGGAGCGATCTGTTACGGACCAAAGGTATCGATGGTCTGACGGCGCAGCTCAAATCGTCTGCGTCACAGCCAATCACGCTGGATAAACAACAATAATGCACGAATCGTTACGCTGGGAGCGCGAAGCCAGCACGCTATTACTGAAAGGCGAGCTGGATCGCGACACCCTGATGGGCCTCTGGCAGCAGCGTGAAACGCTGATTCGCGGCGTCGAGACGATCGACGTCGCGGCGCTGAACCGGGTTGACTCTTCCGGCCTCGCTCTGCTGGTGCACCTGCGGGAAATCGCACGGGCGCAGGGGAGCACCCCGCGCTTTGCCGGTATCAGCGACAAACTGCAGTCGCTGATTACGCTTTACAATCTGCAACAGATTATTGTTTCTGCGGATAAAAGCGCCTGATTTCCGCTTGTTATGCTAAGCCCCTGTTTTCAACAGGGGCTTTTGCGTATTTAAGAGTCAGCCGCTTTCCTCTACTATGTCAGCCTTATTATTATTAAGTGAAGTTAAGCACAATGGAAAACAGTGAAATTCAGGCCGTGCTGATGGCAGCGCTGCCTTTAGACGAAGTGCATGTGATGAGCAACGATGGCAGCCATTTTCAGGTGATCGCCGTAGGCGAACTGTTTGGCGAGCTGAGCCGCGTGAAAAAACAGCAGGCTGTCTACGCGCCGCTGATGGAATACATCGCGGACAACCGCATTCATGCTGTCTCTATCAAAACCTATACTCCCGCTGAATGGGCGCGCGACCGTAAACTCAACGGTTTCTGATCCCTCAGCGTGGTGCACTCGTGGTAAGCGAGTCCCATCTTTAGCTAGTTAATTGAGAGCCGTGTTAATGGACAAATTTCGTGTGCAAGGCCCCACCCGCTTAAGTGGTGAAGTAACCATTTCCGGGGCGAAGAACGCCGCGCTACCTATTCTGTTTGCTGCCCTGCTGGCTGAAGAGCCGGTAGAGATCCAGAATGTGCCAAAGCTGCGCGACATTGATACCACCATGAAGCTGCTGAGCCAGCTGGGTGCGAAGGTGGAGCGCAACGGTTCTGTGCATGTCGATGCCAGCGCGGTCGATGTATTTTGTGCGCCTTACGATCTGGTGAAAACCATGCGCGCCTCCATCTGGGCGCTGGGCCCACTGGTGGCGCGTTTTGGTCAGGGTCAGGTTTCGCTGCCGGGCGGCTGCGCGATTGGTGCGCGTCCGGTTGACCTGCATATCACCGGCCTGGAACAGCTGGGTGCCGAGATTAAGCTGGAAGAGGGCTACGTCAAGGCGTCCGTCCACGGCCGCCTGAAGGGCGCGCTGATTGTCATGGACAAGATCAGCGTCGGCGCAACCGTCACTATCATGAGTGCGGCAACCCTGGCGACCGGCACCACCGTGATTGAGAATGCGGCGCGGGAGCCGGAAATTGTCGATACCGCCAACTTCCTTAACACGCTGGGTGCCCGCATCAGCGGCGCAGGCACCGATAAGATCACCATCGAAGGCGTCGAGCGTCTGGGCGGCGGTGTTTACCGCGTTCTGCCGGACCGTATCGAAGCCGGCACCTTCCTGGTGGCAGCCGCCATTTCAGGCGGCAAAGTAATGTGCCACAAGGCTCAGCCCGATACGATGGATGCGGTTCTCTCTAAGCTGCGTGACGCCGGTGCCGATATCGAAACCGGCGAAGACTGGATCAGCCTCGATATGCACGGCAAACGCCCTAAAGCGGTCAATGTGCGCACCGCGCCACATCCGGGTTTCCCGACCGATATGCAGGCGCAGTTCACCCTGCTGAATATGGTGGCGGAAGGCACCGGCGTGATTACCGAAACCATTTTCGAAAACCGTTTCATGCACATCCCGGAGCTGATTCGTATGGGCGGCCATGCGGAGATCGAGAGCAACACCGCGATCTGTCACGGGGTGGAAACCCTGTCCGGTGCGCAGGTGATGGCGACCGATTTGCGCGCTTCTGCCAGCCTGGTTCTGGCTGGCTGTATCGCGGAAGGCACGACATTCGTCGATCGCATTTATCACATCGATCGTGGCTATGAGCATATCGAAGATAAGCTGAAAGCGATGGGTGCGAATATCGAGCGCGTCAGCGAAGAGTAATCTCAGGTATGCGCTGAAAGAACCAGCCCTTTGCGGGGCTGGTTTTTTTTCGCCTGTCGATCTCAGGGCGTGCCGGAAAGATCGACGGGGATCCGGATACGTTTTTTGCGATCCAGCAGGCGGTGCGTGTCAGGATCGTAGTAGCGGCTGGGCCAGATCTCGCTGGGATGCACCTCGATCGCCTCAGCGATCAGCCATTCGCCTTTTGGCCACGGGCGCGTCAGCGCATTCGCGAGTGTTGATGAGCTGAGGCCGGCCGAGCGTGACAGTGCGGCCAGCGTGGTACCGCGTTTGTGCAGGGCTGCGATAATGTCAGCCGGGTGCCAGTCTTCCATCCTTTTTTGCATAACCCGTTCTCCTTGTCTTTGTGTCGTCCACCGGGACGTTGGCTTACCTTTTTACTGTTATCTGGAAAGTAAGCGTTTTTTATAGCAAATAGTTTCCATTAATTTCCAGTAATATTTGGCGTCAGCGTCGGGTCTGTGTGACAGCCCGCAAAAGGCATGCAACAGCAATGAGCGAACATAAAGAAGTGAGAGCGGGGAGGAGAAACGGAGCCAGGGAGGCTCCGTAGGGAATCAGAAATCGCGCTGAACTGACATATGCGCCAGCGACTCCAGCGCACTGCGCCAGGGTGATTCAGGCAGAATGCGCAGAGCGGCAATCGCCTTGTCCGCTTCCTGTTCGGCGCGGGTGCGGGTCCACTCCAGCGAACCACACTGGTGCATCGCTTCCAGTACCGGTTCCAGCAGATGGCGGCCATTACCCTGCTCAATGGCTTCGCGGATCATCTTCGCCTGCTCAGGTGAGCCGTTCTGCATTGCATGCAGCAGCGGCAGCGTCGGTTTCCCTTCGCTCAGGTCGTCGCCGGTGTTTTTACCCAGCGTCTCTCCGTCCGCACTGTAATCCAGCAAATCGTCGATTAACTGGAAAGCCGTGCCCAGATAGCGTCCATAATCCTGCAGCGCTTTCTCCTCTTCCGGCGTGGCGTCAGCCAGGATCGCAGAAGCCTGCGACGCGGCTTCAAACAGGCGCGCAGTCTTGCTGTAAATCACGCGCATGTAGCTCTCTTCGGTGATGTCAGGATCGTTCACGTTCATCAGCTGCAGGACTTCGCCCTCAGCGATCACGTTGACCGCTTCTGACATCAGCGCCAGGATACGCAGCGACCCCATGCTGGTCATCATCTGGAAGGCGCGGGTGTAAATAAAATCCCCGACCAGCACGCTTGCCGCATTGCCAAACGCCGCGTTCGCGGTCGCTTTGCCACGACGCATATCGGATTCATCCACGACATCGTCATGCAGCAGCGTGGCGGTGTGGATAAATTCGATCAGCGCCGCATTGGTCACGTGCAGGTCGCCCTTGTAGCCCATGGCGCGTGCGGAGAGCACGGCAATCATGGGACGGATACGCTTACCCCCACCACTGATGATGTAGTAGCCCAACTGGTTGATGAGCGAGACATCTGAATTCAGCTGGTCGAGGATGGTCTGGTTAACGGCAGCCATATCCTGTGCGGTTAATTCGTTGATCTGTTCTAAGTTCATTCGTCTTTTCAGCTATGACTCGTTATCTCTGCCATGGTAAGTGCTTTTACCCAGCCAGCGTTCAGGTAATCTGTTACTGATTGTACTTGAATTTTCAGCCTGAGAAACGGTTGCATTCAGCCTGTGTTTTTTTTCTGCAAGAGTGTGCAAAGTGCTCTTGTCTTCTTCTGGAGTTTTGCGTAGAATTCGCGCCCTATTGTGAATATTTAGCGCGCCGCCTGATGAACTAAAAGGCAAGCGCAGAAGCGGAGTTTTATATGTACGCGGTTTTCCAAAGTGGTGGTAAACAACACCGAGTAAGCGAAGGTCAGACCGTTCGCCTGGAAAAGCTGGACATCGCAACCGGTGAAACCATCGAGTTTGACCAGGTTCTGATGATTGCTAATGGCGAAGACGTGAAAATCGGCGCGCCACTGGTTTCAGGCGGTATGATCAAGGCAGAAGTTGTTGCTCACGGTCGTGGCGAGAAAATTAAGATCGTTAAGTTTCGTCGTCGTAAGCACTACCGTAAGCAGGCTGGCCATCGCCAGTGGTTCACTGATGTGAAAATCACTGGTATCACGGCGTAAGAGGAGATCTGACAAATGGCACATAAAAAGGCTGGTGGTTCGACTCGAAATGGTCGTGACTCCAATGCAAAACGTCTGGGTGTTAAGCGTTTTGGTGGTGAATCTGTTCTGGCAGGTAGCATCATCGTTCGTCAGCGTGGCACCAAATTCCACGCAGGCAGCAACGTAGGTTGTGGTCGTGACCACACCCTGTTCGCTACCGCAGACGGCAAAGTAAAATTCGAAGTTAAAGGTCCGAACAACCGTAAATACATCAGCATCGTTGCTGAGTAAGGTTGTCGTGACGCAGACGTTTAACGTCTGAACGCACGAATTAAAGGCCCCGCAGCTCCTGCGGGGCTTTTTACATTCTGCGCTCTGTCGCGGTAAAAGCGACGCCTCACTGAAGTTTGCTGTACACTTTATGTACACACTGGCGACAGCCAGTCCTGATTTATCCGCCGCTGGTCAGCGCAGAAGACCCTGGCGGACCCGTCTGCAGAGTGCTGCAGGCGATTGTGTGACGGAGATTGAAAATGAAGTTTGTTGATGAAGCGACAATTCTGGTCGTCGCGGGTGATGGCGGTAATGGATGCGTCAGCTTCCGCCGCGAAAAATATATCCCGAAGGGCGGCCCTGACGGGGGTGATGGCGGTGACGGCGGCGACGTTTATCTGATCGCCGATGAAAACCTCAATACCCTTATCGATTATCGTTTCGAGAAATCGTTCCGCGCTGAACGCGGGCAGAATGGCCAGAGCCGCGACTGTACCGGTAAACGCGGTAAAGATATCGAAATCAAAGTTCCGGTCGGCACCCGGGTTATCGACCAGGGAACCGGCGAGACCTTAGGCGACATGACGCGTCACGGCCAGAAACTGATGGTCGGTAAAGGCGGCTGGCATGGCCTGGGCAACACCCGTTTTAAATCGTCAGTGAACCGCAGCCCGCGCCAGAAAACCATGGGAACCCCGGGTGAGAAGCGCGACCTGCAGCTTGAGCTGATGCTGCTGGCGGACGTCGGCATGCTGGGCTTACCGAATGCCGGTAAATCCACCTTTATTCGCGCCGTGTCGGCCGCCAAGCCAAAAGTGGCGGACTATCCGTTTACCACCCTGGTGCCAAGCCTGGGCGTGGTACGTATGGACAGCGAGCAGAGCTTTGTCGTGGCCGATATTCCGGGCCTGATTGAAGGCGCCGCTGAGGGTGCCGGTCTCGGGATCCGCTTCCTGAAGCACCTGGAGCGCTGCCGCGTGTTGCTGCACCTGATCGACATCGATCCGATCGATGAAAGCGATCCGGTTGAAAACGCCCGCATCATTCTTGGCGAACTGGAAAAGTACAGCGAGAAGCTGTTCAACAAACCGCGCTGGCTGGTCTTCAACAAAGTGGACCTGATTGGTGAAGAAGAAGCGCAGGCACGTGCCAAAGCGGTCGCTGAGGCGCTGGGCTGGGAAGATAAGTATTACCTGATCTCTGCCGCCAGCCGTACCGGCGTCAACGAACTCTGCTGGGATGTGATGAGCTTCATCAACGCCAACCCGAAAGAAGCCGAGCTCGAAGAGAAGCAGCCGGAGAAAGTGGAGTTCATGTGGGACGATTACCACAAAGAAACCCTTGAAAATGCGACAGAAGTGGAAGATGAAGAGTGGGATGACGACTGGGATGATGAAGACGACGAAGGCGTCGAAATTATCTATCAGCGCTAACCACGACGCGGCCACAGGCTGACCGGCAAAGCCCCTCTTTCCAACCGAAAGGGGGGCTTTTTTTTCAGCTGCTCATCACCGCCACGCTGAGTCGCGCACTGCAGCACAACTGATCCCGGCCGTTACGGATCTCGATCTGCCAGCTCTGACTGCGTCTGCCCAGATGCAGGGGGCGACAGATCCCCCGCACTGTCCCGGCTGACACCGCACGCAGATGGCTGGCATTGACTTCGACACCCACCACGCTGCTACCTTCTTCCACCGCCATATACCCGGCCATAGAGCCCATCGACTCCGCCAGTACCACGGAGGCCCCGCCATGCAGCAGGCCAAATGGCTGGTGCGTGCGCGCATCCACCGGCATCGTCGCTTCCAGGTAATCCTCGCCTATCACGGTAAAGACGATCCCGAGATGGGCGACCAGCGACTGCTCGCCCAGTGCATTCAGGGTGGGAAGATCGAAGGATCGTTTCCAGATCGCAGCCATTTTCAGGCTCCCAGGGTTGCGCCGCCGTCGACCACGATATCCTGCAGGGTCACATGGCTGGCCAGGTCTGATGCGAGAAACAGCACGGTGGCCGCAATTTCCTGCGGCTGCGCGATCTTGCCCAGCGGGATCCCCAGTTTAAACTGATCCGGAAAACCGGCGATCATTTCCTGCTCGCCGCCGGGGGTCTGCCACAGGCTGCGCTGCATCGCGGTGTCGGTGGAGCCGGGTGAAACGATGTTACAGCGAACGCCAAAAGGGGCCATTTCCAGCCCCACGGTCAGACAGAGGCTGCGCAGTGCCGCTTTCGATGCGCCGTAGGCCGACATGCCGATTCGCGGCGCGTGCGCCGCGTTAGACGCCACGGTGACGATGGCCCCGGCGCGCTGCTGGCGAAAGCGCGGCAGCGTCTGCTGAAACAGGTTAAAGGCGCCGCCCGCGTTGACGTTCAGGCACGCCTGCCAGTCAGCGAAGGAGAGCGCATCGGTGGCACCGACGCGCAAAATGCCCGCCGCGTTGACCAGCACATCAACGCGCGGTTGCGTTGCCAGCACGTGCTGACAGATCGTTTCTACCTGATCCGGATCGGCCACATCCAGGCGATGACAGCGAAACGGATAATCCTGCCGCGCAAACTGCAGGTCAAAGGCTTCCACCTGCGCGCCTGCCCGATGAAAGGCCAGCGCACTCTGATAACCAATGCCCTGACCGGCTCCGGTTACCCAGACAACGCGACCGCTGAAGTCGAAGGTGTGGCTCATTGAGTGAGCTCCCGCGACAGCAACGCCCACCAGCCATCGATGCTCGGATTTTTCGCCAGCGTAACAAAGTCGATATCCCGGTGAACCTGACGCCAGCGTGCCGCCAGCGCCATGACGCGCACCGAATCCAGACCATAATCGATCAGGTTTTCATCATCCTCCGGCACCTCATCATCCTCCAGCAGCGGCAGGACGAGCGCGCGTAGATCCGCTTTGCTGAGAGGGAACGGCATCATATCAGCCGTCATCACCACTTTTCCGCTGCGGCCGGCGGTGTAAGTCAGCGCCATCATATGCTCCTCGCGGCTGAAATCAGCCAGCGCATCGGCCACCATAAACGGCTGGATATTACGCATAAAGGCATCCGTGGCGGTGGTCAGGCAGCCGATATGGGCATAGACGCCCGTGATAATCAGCTGATCGCGGCCCATCTCCTTCAGGATCGCCTCCAGCGGGGAGCGATGAAAGGCGCTGTAGCGCCACTTAGTCAGCACCTGGTCGTCCTCGTCGGGGGCCAGCGCCGCCACGATCCTCTGCTGGTCGGGATGCTTATTCAGGCCCGGTCCCCACATATCGTTGAGCAGGGCGCGATCCGCATCGCTCTGCGCCGTCGGCTGGGCGGTGTAAAACACCGGAATACCCTGCGCTTTGCAGTAGCGACGCAGGCGGGCAATATTGCCGACGACCTGCTCAATCAGCGGGCTGTTCTCTCCCCAGAAGCTGAGAAAATAGCGCTGCATATCGTGGATGAGCAGGGCGGCCCGGCCCGGCTCCAGCGCCCATTTAACCCGGTTATTCGGCAACTCGGTGGCGGCGGGCAGTGGATAGGAGGTCAGTTGTGGAATAGTCATAAAAATTCTCCGGACAGATCGGGCTTACGCGTGTTGATCGGCAAGATGCTGGCGCAGACGTTTTTTATCGACCTTGCCGACCGGGGTCAGTGGCAGGGCATCTACGCAGGTAATGCGGTCGGGAAGCTTAAATTCTGCGACGCCCAGTTCACGCAGGTGGCGCCGCAGCGCCGCCGGTTTTACCGGCTGACGGGTGACGATAAACGCGCAACTTTTTTCACCCAGCAGCGGATCGCTCATGGAGACCAGTGCCGCGTGGATCACATCGGCGTGTTGCTGCAGCAGGTTTTCGATCTCTTCCGCGGCGATCTTCTCGCCACCCCGATTGATCTGATCTTTCTCCCGACCCTGCACGATAAGGTTGCCGTCAGGGGTGATCTCAACCAGGTCACCGGAACAGTAAAAGCCTCGTTCGTCGAAACTGGCGGCGTTGTGTTCCGGACTGTTGTAGTAGCCGCGAAAGGTGTAGGGGCCGCGCGTCATCAGACGACCGGTGGCACCCACGGGCAGAGGATGACCCTGCTCGTCGGCAACCCAGACCTCATCATCTGGGGAAATCGGACGTCCCTGTGTGGTGAGGATGGTCTGCGGATCATCATCCAGCCGGGTGTAGTTCACCAGTCCTTCGGCCATGCCAAAGACCTGCTGCAGGGTGCAGCCGATCTCATGCTGTATGCGTGCAGCCAGCGTTTCGCCCAGCTTAGCGCCCCCCACCTGCATGCGCTGCAGGGAGGCCAGTGCCGCCTTGCTGTTCGATTCCTGAAGTGCCAGCAGCCAGAGGCTGGCGGCAGGCGGAACCAGGCCGGTATCGGTCACCTGATGTTTCTCAATCAGGGGAAAGCAGGCTGTCGCGCTGGGATCGGCGGCTAAAATAACCTGTCCCCCTGCGTAAAAGACGCCCAGCGCGCCCGGCGAACTCAGCGGGAAGTTGTGGGCGGCGGGCAGGGCGATGAGATAGCGGGTGTCGGCGGTGACGCCACAGATCGCGTCACTTTCACGGATGCTGTAGTAGTAATCGTTGTGGGTGCGCGGAATCAGTTTTGGCGTGCCGGTACTGCCGCCAGAGAGCTGGAAAAAGGCTACCTCGTCGCCTGCGGTCGGCGTGGCCATAAACGCACCGGCCGGTTCGGCCAGCAGCGCTTCAAGGCTCTGTTCCGGCAGTGAGGCATGGCGCAGGATCACCTGCTGCAGTGAAGGGTGATCGCGGCGGAGCTGCGCAGTAAAAGCGTCATCGGCAAACAGCGGATGCGTGCGGTCAGCAATCACCAGGCGGGGCGAAATCTGGCTGGCGTAGGCGGTCAGTTCGGTGCGCTGATGGCTGAACAGGGCATTCACCGGCGCAACACCGAGTTTAAACAGGGCAAACAGCGTCAGGTAAAATTCTGCCACGTTGCCCAGTTGCACCAGCGCCGTATCACCCCGTTTCAGGCCACGCCGCTGTAACGCTGCCGCCAGGTTGTCACTCAGTGCCGCCAGCTGGCGGTAGGTCAACCGCCTGTCATCCTCAATCACCGCCACACTATCGTTGTCGCGGTGGCGATTCAGTATGTCGGTCATCGGCAGGTCGAGCCAGTAGCCTTTTTCACGGTAACGGGCGGCCAGGTCGTCGGGCCAGCGGCTGTAGGAGATCGTCATGCAGGTTCCTTTATTGCAATCCAAAAGCGCGAAGCAGGGTGTCGAGTTTGACGCCGGTTTCACGCCACTCTGCTTCAGGTTGTGAGTCCGTCACGATGCCCGCACCGGCAAACAGCCGTACCCGCGACCCCTTCACCGTGCCGCAGCGAATGGTGACGACCCATTCGCCATTGCCCCGGTCGTCACACCAGCCGACGATGCCGCCAAACAGCTGACGCTCAAACGGCTCAAGGCGCTGGATCAGGGCCTGCGCACGCTGATGCGGAAAGCCGCTGAGCGCCGGCGTCGGATGCAGCAGGCAGGCGAGGGAGAGTGCATTTTCGCGCTCGTCCAGCACTTCGCCTCGGATCTGCGTGGCGAGATGCCAGAGGGTGGCCGTGGTCAGCAGAGAGGGTGTTTCAGGCACCGACAGCAAACGGCTGCGCGGCTGCAGGGTGGCGCGCATCGCATCTGTCACCAGCTGATGTTCATGACGATCCTTCGCCGACTGCATCAGGCTGTCGCCGGAGGCCCGATCGCGTTGCGGATCGCGGCTGCGTGCGGCCGAGCCGGCCAGGGGACAGGAGCTGAACAGGCGACCCTGTTTTCGAATCAGTAGTTCCGGGCTGGCTCCCACCAGCGCGCCGCCGCCGGGCAGGGGCAGATGAAAGTGATAGCTGCCGGGGTTCTGCACCACGATGCGCTGCATCAGAGCAGCCGTATCAACCGGCTGTTCAGCCACGATCTCCATCAGCCGCGACAGCACCACTTTCTTCAGGTCGCCCCGACGCGTGGCGGCAACTGCCTGCGCCACCATGTCGGTAAAGCGCGCCTGATCCGGCAACGCCGTGCGGCGACGAATCACGGGCAGATCGGCGTCTGCCAGTGAGGCCCGGGCGATCAGATCGTCACGGTTAAAGCGCTGCCAGGACTCCGGGATAAACAGCGCGGCGGGCTGCGCCACGTCAAAGGGGATGGCACCTGCCACGATGGGGTGCGCAATGCCCTGCTTTCTGGCCGAGGTAAAGTGGTGCTGAAGCTGCTGCTGAAAATCCCCTGTCAGCTGTTCACCCTGTCTGACTGGCGTGGTCAGCGTCGTAAAGCAGCCCTGTGTGGTGAGGCTTTGCCAGGGCGAGGTAAACAGGAAACCCTGGCAGAGTGCCGCAAAATCGTGTAACAGGGGATGTTCAAATGCGCGTGATTCGGCCATACTTTTCACCCGGAAATGATAAGATAACTAATAATGATTATCATTTGTATTATTAGGCGTTAAGCTACGTGGATTGGCCGGATCTGTCAATCCATATGCGGCGCTTCGGCTGCTGCTCCGGGTCAGATCAGCATAAACAGCCGCCGACCTTATCTGAACGAGTGTGGAAAATAACGTATGAATAAACAGAGGGTTAGCAGGGCGATCGTGCTGTTTTTTCTGAGCAGCCTGCTCAGTGTCAGCGCGGTGGCCGGGACGGGCTGGCCGCGCACCGTTACCGGAGCCAGTGGCGATCTTACCCTGACGCAGGCACCGACCCGAATCGTCTCAACCAGCGTGACCCTGACCGGATCGCTGCTGGCCATTAATGCGCCAGTGGTCGCCAGCGGGGCCACCGCCCCCGGCAGTCGCCTGGCGGATGAGCAGGGCTATTTCCGGCAGTGGGGCGCGGTGGCGAAACAGCGCGGCGTGAAGCGTCTCTACATTGGCGAACCCCGTGCAGAAGCGATTGCTGCCGAAGCGCCGGATCTGATTGTGGTCAGCGCCACCGGCAACGATTCAGCCATCAGACTGGTCGATCAGCTTGCGGCGATTGCGCCGGTGCTGGTGGTCAATTATGACGATAAAAGCTGGCAGCAGCTGGTGACGCTGCTGGGCAAGGCGACGGGGCATGAGGTGGATGCGGCCGCACGGATAAACGCCTTTGAGGCACGCGAAAAGGCGCTGAAGGCGAAGCTGACGCTGCCGCCGCAGCCGGTTTCCGCGATGGTCTGGAACGGCGACGGGCGGGCCGTGAACCTGT